>NZ_CAWUDL010000020.1:0-85011 GCF_963920945.1 Anabaena sp. CCY 9402-a | reverse complement strand
CAGAATCTTGGAACAATTCTGCACCAGTAGCACGTAATTCGTTAACAGCAATAAAAGCCATGATTAACTCCTAAAACAATTGTTGTGTTTAATAGAAAGTGCAGGCGATTAAGCTTGATAAGTTAATATTGCTTAATCGCTGATGCCGCCATTACAACAGAGCTATTTAGCTCAATATTGACTCAGTATGAAAATTAGTAGTAACCGCCATTAGCAGAACTATAGGACTTAGCTAGGTGTCCAATTGCGTCAATACCATAGGTGATAACGCCAAACTCAAATCCTTTCACAGCCAAGTCTAAAACGCCATTTGTGGTATTAGAATAGTTACCACCATGAACAGAATCATCAAGATTGTTCAATTCGTTGAGGAAGCTTTCAGAATCTTGGAACAATTCTGCACCAGTAGCACGTAATTCGTTAACAGCAATAAAGGCCATGATAGACTCCTAAAAATTTTTGTTTTTAGTAGATTTTGCAGACGTTCAAGCTTTATATCGCTTGTCCGTTGATTCAATTTTTATTTACTTCCTTTATGAAAATCAAGCTTTTAAACTTGATTTACTAGACATAAATTAGTTATATATGTCTCTTTTTGATTCTGATATCTAATTAATTCCATATTGATATGTAGCCGTATATATCTTACGTTAGTAACACAGCACTTTTAATCTAGATGATGTACACTAACCTAGTCTCTTTCTCCTATAAAGGTGTACTGCAAGCAACTGATGAATATATGTATCAAGCATCTTTGATTAGCACTATTTATAAGAATTTAGAACCCTGGGTTATTAAAAAATCCAGGGTTTTCAGCTTTTAGTAAGGATTAAGGAGGGACTATAATCACCTCAAAATATTTGGGATGTTTCTTTTCATGAAAAATCGTGTGTCTCATCTTAATTGAGATAAAACACACGATAATCATGAGTATTAAGTTGTAATTAGCAAATAATTACTATGGGATACCAAGCTGTCCTCGCAAATCTTTAATTTGTAAGTCTAGATTATCCATCCACTGGCCAAGAATTGCATTTGTATCAGGTATTGATTCTGTGGTTGGCTCTTCTGGAGTGGGAGTATTTGAAGTTCTTCTTCTTCCATATCTTCTTTCCAAACCAGCATATATAGTCTTCATTTCCCAAGCAGTGAGTTCATTAATGAATTTGCCTTCATCATTGGGAGAAAGGTCAGAAATTGTGATTTTTACCATTAGCTTGTCTCCTGAAATACAGTCATATTAATTGTTACAGTACCAGGACGTAACTAATTTAAAAAATTAGAATCGCCCCCTTATATTTTGATTTTCTATTCAAGAAAGTCAATCTTTTTTTGTGAGGATTTCAGACACAATTCCAGAATTATTGTCTATAAAAGCATATTTTTTAGAATAGTGAAATTTATTTGTCTTGAGCAAGATAAGAACCCCGATTTCTCGAAGAAATCGGGGTTCTTATTGACTTAATAGTCGTGCTTAGAAGAATATTAATTCTGAGTCTGTGGTTGTGAACTAGGAATGGTTACATCTATTGGTGTTACCTGGGCGGCTAGTTGTGTTAATGGTGGTTCAATAGCAGTTTGATTACCCACTACTAGAGTTACTAAATTTTCTGGCTTGAGGTATTGTTTCGCTACCCGTTGCACATCTGTGGCTGTGGTTGCAGATACAGCTTTTTGATAGCGGAACAGAAAATCAGCCGGATAGCCGTAATATTCGTAGCGCATTAACCGAGATAGGGTTTGAGCAGGGTCTTGGAAGTTGAACACAAAAGAATTTAAGGTAGACTCTTTAGCACGACCTAGTTCTTCTGCTGTCACTGGTTGAGCTTGTATACGCTTGATTTCTCCTTGCAAAGCTTTGACAAACTGTACAGTTGCATCAGAGCGAGTTTGTCCACCAGCAATGAACATTCCAGGGTAGTCAAAGCGGGGACTCCATAAGCCGTATACAGAGTATGCTAGACCTTGACGCGATCGCACTTCATTAAATAACCTACCGCCAAAACCATTTAATACCCCATTCATGACATCCAAGGGTGCATAGTCAGGACTATCAAAGCTACCGCCCAAATGCCCAACTAAAACATTGCTTTGCGTCAACTGCGGCTGATTGACAAAAAATACTCCGCCTGTGTTAGCTGCTGATACCTCTGGTAAGGGCAATTTGACCATTTTGGGGTTACGTTGCCAATCACCCAGTTTAGCTTGAATGAGCGATCGCATTTTTTGGCTGTCAAAATCCCCCACAATTCCCAAAATCATATTATTGGGGTGGAAATAATCCCGATGAAACTGCACCAAATCCTCACGGGTAATCCGATCTATAGTTGCATACTCTGTAATTCGAGCATAGGGGCTTTCTTTCCCATAGATCAATTTGCGAAATTCCCGGCTGGCTATATCGCTAGGATTATCATTACGCCGAGCAATACCACCCTTAGCTTGTGTCTTGGCTAAATCTAGCTTTTCTTGAGCAAATACTGGCTCTCTTAGCACCTCAGCAAATAGCCCAAATACCGTTTCTACATCGTCACTGAGTGTTTCAAAACTGGCACTACCAGCAGCTTCACTAATACTAGTTTCTACCGCCGCCGCCCGTTGTTCCAACATTTCATTTAACTGATCTGGGGAATGCTTTTTAGTTCCGCCAGTCCGCATTACATTACCCGTAAAACCAGCCAGTCCGACTTTATCTCCTCCTTCCCAACGGCTACCAGTCCGTACCAACGCCGTACCACTCACTAAGGGTAGTTCTCGATCCTCCATAAGATACACAACTAAGCCATTTCGCAGCACAAACCGCTCATACTTGGGTAACTTAATTTCTGGTATCGGTGTAAACTCTAACTCTGTGTAGTGCTTGGCTGCTGCTGTCGCCACTGGAGAAAAGTTAAAAGTCACCAGTAAAAAAGCACAAGCAACTAACAACGCATAAATCAGTCGCTTACCATTTTGAATTTTCCTGGACATCCGCTTTTAAACCCTCACCTTATACTTTTAAATTTTGAATTGTCTAAGCTGGCTTTGATAACAGCTTGCCAATTGTCCGATTTTCTGGTGTAAATGTGTCCTTAGCTACTCGCTGAATATCAGCAGGAGTCACCGCCACAATCTCCTCTAACTGCTTAAACAGATTCCGCCAAGAGCCTGTCTTGATCTCATATTCCAAAAGTTGCTGTGCCATGCCCATGTTCGAGTTGAGGCTGCGGAGCAAACCCGCCCGTGCTTGAGTTTTCACCCGTTCCAATTCTGCAACGGCTACAGGTTGGGTTTGCAATTTATCAATTTCTTGGCGTAAAGCTGTTGCCACTTCATCAACGGTGTGACCCGGAGCTGTGAGAGCATAGAATAGCATCAGGTTGGGGTACTTATCACCAGGAAAGCCACTAAAACCTTGAGCATTTAAGGCTACGCGTTTTTGTTCTACCAATGACTTATACAACCGTGATGTCCGTCCATTACTTAATAAGCTAGCAATGAGTTCATAAACTGCATTATCTGGATGGGTAGTAGCCGGACGGTGATAGCCTTCTAAATACCAAGGTTGGGAAGGTAACTCTAGAGTAACTTCCCGTGTTTGGGTTTGCTTTGGCTCTACAGGAATGGTTGATTGGGCTTTGGGTTTAGACTTATAGCGTCCAAAATAAGTCTGTGCTAGTTTTTTGACCTGATCCGGGTTTACATCTCCCACAACAGCAATTGTGATATTGCTAGGGACATAATAAGTGTCAAAAAAACTCTGGACATCTTTTGGTGTGAGGTTACGAATATCTTCGTCATAACCAATCACTGGCCGTCTGTAAGGATGGACTTTGAAAGCCGTATCAATAAACTTTTCCACCATCATGCCGATAGGTGAATTGTCCACCCGCATCCGTCGCTCTTCTAAAATTACATCTTTTTCTTTATAAAACTCCCGCCGAATCACAGGCTCAAGAAATCGATCTGATTCCAGTGACATCCACAGTTCTAATTTATTAGATGGAAAGCTGTAAAAATAGCGAGTTGCTTCGGCTGAAGTAGTAGCATTTAAACCTACACCGCCTGCTTGCTCGACGATTTGCCCTAACTCATTTTGCTTGACTAACTTAGCTGCTTGTGATTCTAATTGCTTAAAATTCCCTTGTAATCTAGCAACTTCATCTTGTTTACCATTAGTTTTGGCGGCTCTAATTTGATTATCCAACTGCTCTAAACGCTCTAATAGAGGTTTTTCGGCTTGGTAGTCTTGTGTTCCAATGCGGGTAGTCCCTTTAAATGCCAAATGCTCCAGAAAGTGGGCTACACCAGTTTTGCCATCTGGCTCATCCACACCTCCTACATCTGCGTAGGTGAGAAAGGAAACCACTGGTGCTTGATGGCGTTCTAAAACAATGAACTTCATCCCATTACTCAAGCGGAACTCCGTCAGCTGCTTGATTACCCGATCTAAATAGGGTTGAATCGAACTTTTAGCAGTAGGCCTTTTGCTCCGTTGCAGCGTAGTTTCGGGAGGAGTGACAGTTTGGGTTTGTGCTAAAGCTGTCTGTGGTACTAGCCCCCACCAAGCAACTATCAGTACCAGTAATGTTGTTAAAAGTCGGCGGGTTAAATCCCTGCTCCAAAAAGCGGGAATGTATGATTGACCTTTTGTAGCTGGGACGTGTGAGCAACTGAAATGATTCATAAGCGAGGAGTAAAATAAATTTTCACTACTTAGGTGATAGGTAAATTAGCAATAGGAGCGTTAATCTTGTATTAAGCTTTCTGTGCTTTTTGTACCTGACGTTAGACAATAATGCTACAAACCATGTTCCGGAGATTTTACATTAACTATTATGCGAGTTTTTAATTCTCCTCCACCCTCAGAAGCACAGACACGCTCCCGAATTTTACAGGCAGCACTCAAATTATTTGCTGCTCAGGGATTTGATGGTACTACCACGCGTGACTTAGCACAAGCAGCAGGTGTGGCTGAAGGAACTTTATTTCGGCATTTTTCTCATAAAAAAGCTATTTTAGTGGAAGTTGCAACGGCTGGCTGGGTAGAGATTCTCACGGATTTACTGACAGAATTAAGTGAAATGGGCAGCTATAAAGCTGTAGCACAGGTGATGCGCCGCCGGATGTGGAATTTACAAAAAAATGCAGATTTGATGCGCGTTTGCTTTATGGAAGTGCAGTTTCATCCAGATTTACGCGATCGCATTCAAATAGAAGTGATCAACAAAATGACTGATGTTGCTGAAGCCTTCTTCCAAACTGCTATGGATAAAGGTATTTATCGCCAAATGGATGCCAATCTAGTAGCGAAAGTCTTCTTAGGAATGTTTGCGATCGCCGGTTTCTCCAACAACACCCTGATGCAACCCGATGCTTCCCCCCAACAAATGCAACAAATGGCAGAAGGTTTGGCGGATATCTTCCTGAATGGCGTATTGGTAAAGGATTAAGTTGCACCGAAAAAACAATCCTATAGACCATGAAATATTGCGTTTTCTAGCTCAACATAAACCATACACTGATAAAAAATCTTATGTGAGGCTGTTTTATGTCTGAAATTAATTACCAACAGCCAATTAGTACGGTAGCCACTCTGATGGAGATGTACATCACGGGTGAGCGCGATTTTAGCCGGGCTGAACTAGGTAATGCCAATTTACAAGGTGTTGACTTGAAAGGATCAGACCTGAGTTACGCTGATTTGAATGCAGCGAATCTCAAAGGCGCGAATCTTAGAGGTACTGATTTAAGCTTTGCTGATTTAAGCTTTGCTGATTTACAAGATGCCGATCTCAGAGGTGCAATGTTGATGTCGGCCAATCTCCGCCAAGCCAACCTCCAAGGGGCAAAGTTACAAAAGGCCGATTGCGATCGCACCACTAATTTTCCCCCAAATTTTGACCCCGTAAAAGCTGGCTTACAAATCAAAGATTAATTCATCTGTCAGGGTTGGCAATAGGTAATTGGTCTTTTCTCTTACCCATTACCTATTACCAAATACAGCCATTATCTAGCAAATAATCACGTGTTATTACATCTCTTAATCTAAACCCAATCTAAAGTAATATTTGATACACAAAGCCACTTTTAATACCCTTAAATTAGCAATAGTGGCTGTTAGTAGTTCCTTTGCAGAGGGAAAACGTGTAATTATTACTAAGTAGCTGACATATTAAACTAATAGAGTTAACTAGGTGTTGATTCACCACTTACTAAAACAAGCAAAACAGTGTCATCATTGCCTCACAGTAGTAATTACTGTATGCTTAGGCATGAGTGTAATTCTGGACACAAGCGATCGCGCTCAGGCAGAAATTATTGAAGACAAAACGTTACCAAATAATTCCACGGTTACGTTCTCTCGTAATACTTTTTTGATTGAAGGTGGAACTGAAGTAGGTAAAAATCTCTTCCACAGCTTTTCCCATTTTTCTCTACCTACAAATAACACAGCTTATTTTGATCATCAGCCGCACATTCAAAATATCTTCAGCCGTGTCACAGGTGGAGAAATATCGAATATTAATGGCATCATCCAAGCCAATAATAGAGCCAATTTATTTATTATCAACCCCAACGGCATCATTTTTGGAGCTAATGCGCAGTTAAAGATTGGTGGTTCTTTTTTTGCAACTACCGCCAACAGTATCAATTTTGCCGATGGTGAAAGGTTTAGTGCTAATCCAGAAGAAAGTACACCTTTACTCACTGTTAAGACTCCGATTGGCTTGCAAATTGGTGCAAATATAGGAAAATTTTCAGATCAACAAGAAATTTTAAATACCCCTATTAGCTTGGGGTTTGGAGTCAATCCCGGCAGTATTTATGTGCAAGGAGAATCTGGCTTGAATCCTACTTTACTGCAAGTAGAAGCCAGTCAAACTTTAGCTTTGCTTGGTGGCGATGTTTTTGTCGAAAATGCAAATATTAGTCCCCTAAAATCTGGCGGCAGAGTAGAAATCGGCAGTGTGGCGACAGCCGGTTTGGTGGGTGTAAAATCTACAGAATTAGGCTTTATCTTAGACTTTGATGCTACCCCAAATTTTGGCAATATTCAAATATCTTCAAATACTAATATTGAAAACTTGATAGACATCAATATTACAGGTAGAAATATTACCATTAATAATGGATTTTTAAGCGCAGATAATGACCTCACCTTTAATGCTACAGAGACTATTGAAGTATTAAATAACAGTTCTATTTTTTCTGCTGGCTTAGGCAGATTTCCCGGCAATCTCACCATCAATACGCAAAATTTATTAGTTAGAGATGGTGCTTATATAGGAGTAGATAAAGGCAATCTGATCATCAACGCATCAGATACGATGCAAGTGACAAGTAACCTAGATTCTACCTCCCAGCGTACTAGCCGGATATTTGCTAATGCTTCAGAAGACATAACAAATTCGGCCGGCAACCTGACAATTAATACTCGAAATCTATCTGTGCAGAATGGGGCGCAAATCCTGACTAATTCTTCTGGTAGTGCTGTTCCTACTTTAATGAGTATTTTGAACAATGTAGAAACAGTCAAAAAAGGTAATTTAACTGTCAATGCTTCCGAATCTGTGACCTTATCAGGTAGTTCATTAAATGAGATCCATCCTAGCGGTTTATTTACTAGAACTTTTGAAGGAAAAGATAGCAGTTCACTAACAATTAACACGAAATTTTTGTTAATTGAAGACGGCGCACAGGTAATAGCAGTAAATTCTAGTGCCGATAAAATTGGTAATTTGATTGTTAATGCCACAGATAAAATAGAGCTTGTTGGCACTTCTCGGACTGGTAAAATTCCTACTGATGCACAGAATAATTTCTTAATAGATGAGCCAATACTTGATACTTCACTAATATTTTTGTCATCTGTTCAAGGCTTGAGAATCCAAGACACTCTCCCTAGTGGTTTGTTTACTAACGCTACCGCAGGAGGAGATGCAGGGGATATTAATATCAATACCCGTGAATTGTTAACACGAGATGGTGGACAAATTAGTGCTAACACTTTTGATAAAGGACGGGGTGGCGATTTAACTGTTAAAGCTACTGAACAGGTACAACTTTTGGGTGCTTCTGCTAGTGGAATTCCTAGCGGCTTATTTACAAGAGTCAATCCTAAAGCGACGGGAGAAGCCGGTACTTTGACAATTTTGACTGGTAATTTACTAGTACAAAATGGGGCGCAAGTTAGTGCAAGTACCTTTGGAATAGGTCAAGGGGGAAATTTAAATGTGCAGGCGACTGAAGGAATAAAACTCATTGGTGTGTCGCGTCAAAATGTTGCCAGTGGTTTGTTTACTCAAGCTAATTTTGGTAGCAGAGGCGATGCAGGAGAACTAATAGTTAACACCTCTACTTTGCTAGTCCGGGATGGGGCGCAAGTCAGTGCTAGCACCTTTGCTTCAGGTAAGGGGGGAAATTTGACTGTCCTAGCAACTGAAGGGATAGAACTAATTGGCACTTCTGGGAATGGTGATTTATTCCCCAGTGGTTTATTTGCTGTTGCAGCCGCAGGTTCAATTGGGGATGCTGGCTACTTGAGAGTTGATACTCCTAGTTTGCAGGTGCGAAATGGGGCGCAAGTTGCTGCTAGCACTAGCGGTCAAGGACAAGCTGGGAATTTAACAATTAATGTGAAAGAGAAATTGCAATTAATTGGGGCTGCTGTGAATGGGGCATTTCCTAGTGGTTTATTTGCAACTGCAACTCTAAACTCTACAGGCGATGCGGGTAACTTGACAATTAACACCGATTTATTGCAAGTATCCCAGGGTGCAGGAATAGCAGTGCGGAATAGAGGTTTAGGTAGTGCGGGTAACTTGTTTGTCAATGCTCGTTCTATTAATTTAGATAATCAAGCTTTTATCAGTGCTGATACTCGTGGTGTTAGTAACAACTCCAACCAGTCACAAGCTAATATCACCTTACGTTCGCAAGATTTAATTTTGTTGCGTGGTAACAGTAGCATCACTACCAACGCCATTGGTAGTAACGTGATTGGGGGCAATGTTGATATTGATACCAAGTTGTTAGCTGCCTTTGAGAATAGTGATATTAGTGCTAATTCGGCTGATTTTCGCGGTGGTCGTGTCACAGTTACGGCTCAAGGTATTGCTGGTACACAATTTCGCAACTCTTTGACTCCAGAAAGTGATATTACGGCGACTGGTGCAACTCCAGAGTTAAGCGGAACGGTGGAAATCACCAGTCCAGAAGTAGACCCCAGTCGAGGCTTAACGGAACTACCATCAAATCTGACTGATGTGTCGAATCAAATCGCCCAAAAATGCCGCGCTAATGAGGCTATAGCCAAACAGCCAAATGAATTTTTGGTTACAGGTAAGGGCGGGATACCAATAAATCCCTATGGAACACTCCAAAGTGAATCCGCGATCGCTAATTGGATTGATGTGAATAATATCAGTAATGTCGCCAAAAATGGCACTAATTCCTCAAAAATTGCTAATTCCCCTGAGACTCCTATTGTTGAAGCCCAAGCTTTAGTATTTGATACTCATGGTAATTTAGTGTTGACCGCAGAAGTTCCCAACTCAACATCCCAAAATCTAGCTCTCACACACCCAGTTTGTGCTAGTTAAAATAGCGATCGCATTTCGCATCGGTGCAGAACCGTGCGGAGGGAGAGGTTGATCGAACTCTGGTATCTGAATTAGTTATATTTTCTCATCAAACGGAGGTAAATTATTTGGGTCAATACCTTGCGATCGCAAATAAGCCATTAGTCGTTCTTTTTGCTGCTGTTCCTGTTCAATCTTTTCCACAGCCCAAGGTAACAAACGGCCATCTTTATCCCACCAGCGTAACCAATAACCAGTATGAGCTTCTTTTGTTCCTTGCCATGTTCCTAAATATAAACCCATTGCATCCACCCAATGACGACCATTCTCATCGGGTAGCTTTAATTCATACCGGTCACGTTCGAGTTGGTGGTATTCCAATAATCCCCCATCTGGGTCAAAAATTATATAGATGGGAACTTGCAATATTTGTTCATAAAAAAACCATCTTCCTGGCGGATAAGTGCGTTTAACTGAATATTCTCCTCCATCATTATCAGAGAGAAATTCCATCACAATTAACGGAATTTCACCTTCTAAAATCGGGGTATAACTTTTGCGATTACTGATAATTTCATTTACCTGGGGAACATACACCCAGTCTGGTGCTTTAATAATAAATTGTCCGTTGACGGTTGCACACAGTCCAAAGTTTGAAGCTATCAACATTTGTGGTTGGATGAAGCCACTGATTTCTAAGCTTTCACGCAAAGCACCAGCCAATATTGGCTGACCTGTATTCTCCACCGGTTCATCCTCTAGTTGAAAATCTTTGGGTAAGGCTTCCCAAGTTATTACCAGTTGAGCTTGGGGGTTGGTTGCGCTGAGTTGGGTTACCATAAACACAGCATAAATTTAAGTTTATTCTTTAATTTTATCAACAAAATCTCGACTTATTTGAGAATTTTTTCAGTCCGAACGAATGGAAGTCGCGGCTATAGCAACTAAGTCCGGATGGTGCATTTTGATGAATTTTAATGTAGTTAAAGAAATTGCAACTCAAACTGTTAACTCACCAATAGACTCTAACCTAGAGTTACTTTTTTCTGCTAAAAAAGAAATGTTAATCGCCACAAATGAAATACTTTTGCATGAGGAAAATCTGGTAGTTATAGTTTGCGAGCTAAGATTAACGAATAGGATTATGCACTGTGACTAATTTTGTGCCATCAGGAAATGTTGCTTCTACCTGAACTTCATGCACCATTTCTGGCACACCTTCCATCACATCATCTTTTGTTAATAAAGTTGTGCCATAACTCATCAATTCTGCTACTGTATGTCCATCTCGCGCACCTTCTAAAATCGCAGCCGAAATATAAGCCACGGCTTCAGGATAATTTAGTTTTAAGCCTCTGTTTTTACGTCTTTCTGCTACTAAGGCGGCAGTAAAAATTAATAGTTTATCTTTTTCTTGTGGCGTAAGTTGCATTGTTATAGCAAACAAAAAAAGTATACATTCTCCGAATAGAGTAACTTATTGCAACTGTTGATATCAAGACTTTAATTCTAGGCTGACTAATGAGAAATGATAATTACAATTGCCATACTCTTGGTATGCAGCTACTGCGATCGCCAAAATCAACTCGTAGCATTTGCCACACAGCCGTAAACCATCTTCTCACCTCAGACGTGGAAGCACCACGATATCGACACAAACATCCATTTTCTAGACGGGTAACACCTATGAGAGAGTGCTGAGTTATATTAGCGGTAGCGCGGCGTTTAGCCGGTGCTGAGTCATGAGTAAATACGGAACGTGCTTTGTCAATGGTTTGTGTTGAAACTGTACTACCTAAGTAAATGAAGCTACCTGTTATTGGCTGTCCTGATAAGCCGTGGGGACTGTGGAAAACCTCTTCGCTACCCGGTAGGTATTGGCGATCAATCCACAAGGGAACACCTTGCTGCCAAATTTCGGTATGCGATCGCCATTCGCCTTGCAAAAATTTCTCTCCTCTAGCACTGCGACCAAATCGAGTAATTTCCCAGCCTAATAAACTAGCTCCGGTTGCTAATTCTACCCGTAAATCTTGGCGATAAATTGCCCCGTTAAATAAAATTGTTTCTTGCGGTAGCCATTCTAAACAAGCACCCGCATCTACTTGTATATCTATAGTTTGTTTAGCCTGTAACCCATTGCTGCGATATATCTTCCCGGCGGCGGCGGTGGTGATTAAGGCTTGGGTATTTGGTTGCAGGTGGATATTAGTAGATAAGCGATCGCCTCCCACGACTCCCCCAGCCGTATGTAAAATGACGCTATGACAGACTTTTTCCCCTTCTGGGTAAAAGGGACGTTGCACTTTTAGCGGTGCTTGCTGGTGGTTGTAAATTAACTCAGTTTTACCCAGGCGATCGGCATACACTAAGTTAAGTTTGCCATGCCAGCCTTTTTCATGATCTAAATTAGCAGGCATTAATATAAAGTAAGAGAATTTGGCCAGGAAAAAAATGACTACACTAGTCAATTCCATCACCTTAGAAGCATTCTTGCAACTCCCAGAAACCAAACCTGCCTCTGAATATATCAACGGAAAAATTACTCAAAAACCTATGCCCCAAGGAGAACATAGCCGCCTTCAAGGTAAACTCGTGTCCACTATTAATGGAGTGGCTGAACCTCAAAAAACTGCCCTAGCTTTCCCCGAACTACGGTGTATTTTTGGTGGTGTTGCGATCGTTCCTGATATTGCCGTATTTCGCTGGGAACGCATTCCCCGTGAAGAATCTGGGAGAATTACTAACAGATTTGAAACTTATCCCGACTGGGTAATAGAAATCCTATCCCCAGATCAAACCCAAGCTAAAGTTCTTCGTAAACTGCTGCACTGTTCTCAAAATGGCACAGAACTAGGCTGGTTAATTTTTCCAGAGGACGCCAGCATTTTAACCATTTTCCCAAACCAACAAGTTGAAATGCTCACAGGTACAGATCCACTACCCATTCTCAGCAATATCGACCTCGCCCTAACTGTTGAGGAAGTTTTTAGCTGGTTAACCCTCTAAACAAGTGTAGGGGGTAAATTCAATGACCAATGCCAAAAAAATATGGGATGCAAAGCAGCATCCCCCCATCTTTTGCAATATTATTGACGATACTTAACCAAATCTGCCACTAACGTAATCTCTGGTGTCTTCTTGCTTGGGGTTGTTGAAAATCACTTCTGTCGCGTCATATTCTACTAAGTAGCCGATACGACCTCCCTTATCTGTAGAACTGACATTGAAAAAGGCTGTCTTGTCGGAAACCCGTGCGGCTTGTTGCATATTGTGAGTCACAATCACAATGGTATATTGCTCTTTCAATTCATGTATGAGTTCTTCAACCCGCAAGGTAGAGATGGGGTCTAAAGCTGAACAAGGTTCATCCATGAGGATAATTTCTGGTTGTACTGCGATCGCTCGTGCAATACACAATCTTTGTTGTTGTCCACCAGATAAAGATGAGCCACTTTGACGCAGTTTATCTTTTACTTCGTCCCATAATGCCGCCTGACGCAAGCTTCTCTCTACCAACTCATCCATATTACCTTTGTAGCCATTGATTTTCGCGCCAAAAGCAATATTGTCATAAATTGATTTGGGGAATGGGTTCGGTCTTTGAAATACCATTCCAATCCGGCGGCGTACTTCTACAGGGTCGATATCGGGCGCATAGAGGTTTTTCTCGTAGTAAAATACTTTACCTTCTGCCCGAAATGATTCAATCAGGTCATTGAGACGGTTGTAGCATCGCAGTAAGGTACTTTTTCCACAACCAGAAGGGCCAATAAAGGCTGTAACTTGATTTTTGGGGATGTCTAGCCAAATATTCTGCAAAGCCAGAAATTTGCCATAGTAGACATTCAGGTTCTCCGTTCTTAAAACGGTTTCTGTACTATTCACTGTACTAACGTTAGTAGCCATAAATGTTTTTGTGTACGTTTTAGGGAAAGCAAAGCAATATGTCCAAAGCTAGGGAAAAATCTTCTCTAAGCTTTCTGGCGAGTTGCCCAGCGAGCGAGAATACTTGTAAGCAACACCATCAACACCAAAATCAAAGATGCAGCCCAGGCTAGGGATTGCCAGTTTTTGAAGGGAGAAATCGCAAAGTTATAAACCAAAACAGCCAAGGAAGCCGTAGGTTTGAAGAGGCTATCAGGCCAAAATGGCGAGAATAAGGCGGTAAATAATAAAGGCGCAGTTTCTCCAGATGCCCTTGCGATCGCCAATGTAGTTCCAGTTACAATAGCTGGTAAGGCAGCAGGTAATACAACTTGTGTTACTGTCTGAAAATTAGTAGCCCCTAACCCTACTGACGCTTGTCGTAAGTCTTGCGATACTAACTGTAAGGCTTCGTCGGCGGTTCTCACGATAATTGGCAACATCAATATTGAGAGTGCAAATCCCCCACCAATTGCCGAATATGAGCCGAGATTGAGTTTTACTAAGCCTAAAACCACAATACCGTAGGCAAATACGCCAGCAATAATGGAAGGAACACCACTGAGAATGTTAGTAGCAAAACGTATCCATCTAGCGGTATTAGCGGAGCTAAATTCTGTTAAATAAATTGCCGCAATCACCCCAACGGGAATACTAATTAATCCCCCAATACCTACCATTAATAGTGTTCCTAAGATTGCATTACCAAAACCTCCTCCATCCCTCAGAGGTGCTGGTGGTAGTTCAGTAAATACACTTATACTTAAGCTACTAAATCCTTGAATTACGACATAAGAAAGTACTGCTAACAAAGGCAAAAGTGCCAATGCTCCACAAATAAATGCCACTACCGTCATTGCGGTATTAAACATTGTCCGGGGAGATGTGGAGGCGCGATTTAAGCTCCTTTCTGGAAAATGAGCGGTCATATTTTAACTTACCATTAAGCTATATTCGCTTGACTCGAGTCACCACAAATTCAGCCAAAATATTGACTAAAAATGTTAAAACAAACAAAACTAAAGCAGCATACATTAAGGCTGACACTTGCAAACCACTAGCTTCTGAAAACTGATTGGCTAGCAGCGATGAAATAGTATTGGCTGGTGCTAAAAGTGAGATGTTGACATTATTAGAATTGCCAATCAACATGGTGACAGCCATTGTTTCTCCCATTGCGCGGCCTAGTGCCAACATGACGGCACTGACAATGCCAGAAAACGCAGAAGGGATGAGAATTTGCATAATCGTTTCCCAGCGTGTTGCTCCCAATCCCAAAGATGCTTGACGCAAACTAGGGGGTACAGAAATTAAGGCATCACGAGAGATGGCGGTGATAATTGGCAAAGTCATAATTGCGAGAATCACCCCTGCCGGTAACATTCCTGGCCCAGTAGGAGGGGTGCTAAAAATCGGCAGCCAACCTAAAGTGCTGTAGAGCCATTTGCCCAAGTTAGTTAAAATCGGCACTAAGACGAAAATGCCCCAAACACCGTAGACCACGCTGGGAATAGCTGCCAGCAGTTCTACTAAAAATACTAGGACAGTTTTTACTTTACCTGGGAGAAAATCTTCACTTAATAAAACAGCAGTACCAACACCAATAGGTATTGCTAGCAGTAAACCCAGAAAAGAACTAACTAACGTGCCATAAATTTGAGGCAACACCCCATAATTGTCATTTACTGGATTCCAAGTGCTATTAGCTAAAAAGCCAGCACCAAATTCTTTGATAGCTGGCCAAGCTGCAATCGTGACTTGCAAAGCAATCCATAATAAAGTACCAGCGATCGCTAGCGCAAAAATACGAGTCAGCCAAATAAAGCCCCGATCCAAAGACTGTTCTACTTCAGAGCGATTTTTAATTGCTGCCGGCAGATTCTGGGAGTTTGTAGCCATGAGGACTGACTGTAAAGAGTAAATCAGAGACAAGTGTGAGAAGCAAGTAGATGAACGCACCAAAACCTGAAATAAGTTTAGATAAGTCAGGTTTTCTGCTGTTTAATGGCTGTCGAGCCAGAAATCATTGAATTAACTAGTCCAAAATTAGCTGTAGCGGAGTTTATCCCTTCGCTACTGAAATGCTGATGACTATTTGCTAGCACTGGTATTGCTACCAACGGCAATTTTATAATCTGGGCTGATTTGGTCAGCAGCAGCAGCCACTTTCTGAATTACATTTGCAGGTAAAGGAACATACCCTAATTCGGGAGCTATTTTTTGACCTTCTGTTAAGCCATACTCAATCATGGCCTCTATGGCTTTCGCTTTCGCGACATCAGGATATTTTTTGTACACCATAATCCATGAGTAAGTGACCACGGGGTATGATTCAGCACCTTCTGGATCTGTAATAAAAGCCCGTAAGTTTTCTGGAAGAGTTACTGCTTCTAGGGTTTTAGACGCGGATGCTTCTGTGGGAACCACGAATGTGCCACTCTTGTTTTCTAAAGCTGCAAACTTGAGGTTATTTTGTTTCGCGTAGCCATACTCAACATAACCAATTGAACCTTGAGTTTGTTGGATTTGGGCGGTGACACCTTCATTACCTTTAGCACCTAGTCCCACTGGCCAGTTGACAGTTTTGCCGTCACCTACTTTGCTTTTCCACTCTGGACTAATTGTGCTGAGGTGTTGAGTAAATACCCCTGTAGTCCCACTACCATCAGAACGATACACAACTGTAATTGGCTGATCGGGAAGCTTGACATCTGGGTTAGCAGAGGCAATCTTAGGATCGTTCCAGTTCTTGATGTTACCTAGGAGAATATCTATATAAACAGCCCGTGGTAGCTTGATTTCAGGATTTCCAGGTAAGTTGTAAGCCAGAACAATACTACCAGCTGTCATAGGTAGTAAAAGCACTCCTTTATCTGCTGGCACTTTCTGGATTTCGTCATCCTTCATTGCCACATCGCTGGCCCCAAAGTCTACAGTACCTTTGATAAATTGCTCAACTCCAGCACCGCTACCTACTGACTGATAGTTGACTTGCAAATTGGGATACTTTTTATTTAAATCAGTAAACCAACTTTGATATATGGGTGCGGGAAAAGATGCACCAGCACCAGTTAATGAGACATTACCACCAAGATCCAATTTAGCAGGGCTAGAAGCTGCCGCATCTTTAGCAGTCCCAGAGGAAGCATCATTGGTTGCATTGTTGTCTGAGGCTTGCTGTCCACCACAAGCAGCTAAACTGGCTGTTAGTGCTAATACGGAGACAATAGCCGGAATACGGTTAATTTTTTTTGTCTGTAGACGTGAAAGCATAGCTGTCAGTTTTGGGTAAATTTCCACATGGGCGACTCTAAACTACCCTTTATAGGTGGGTTTCAAGGTTAAGCTTTGGTTAATAAAAGCAAAAAAAATATTTTTTCAGACTAAGCGGCTAAGATTTTGGACTTAATAACCAGATAAAATTTATACCAGTTAAGGGATTGTGTCTGTTAAATGTTCCTGCTCAACATATATGATCTACATTCATAAAAGTCTATGAGTCAATTCTATTAAGAATTTGTGGTGAAAGAAGCATTTGTCAACTGAAAAAATAACTCTGCCAAGCAAAAGCTGATGAAGTTGCGATGACCCCCGGTCGAACAAAGACCATCTCTAGCTTCTCTCCGTTCCCTGCGTTAGCATTGCGTATCCGTAGGATTCACCCCAAAGGATACACGGAGTGTGTCGGAAACGGAGGCTGCGCCAAGAGCTACGCTGGGCGGAACGCGATCGCCAATTTTGCTTTCACCCCTATGTCAACTAAAAATATGTATTTATACTTAAATTCCACAAAATTTTTATCCTATGAGGAGTAGTAATGCAGAGAACATAGAGGATAGTTTAGGTGTAGCCCTATCTAGGCATCACTGCATAACAATTCTCAAAAACATAACATAGTTTAGTAAAGCTTGTAGTTATTGATAAACCAGCTAATCAGCACGGATAAAAACCAGAACTATGGTTAATTATTTTACCATGATATCGAAGCAAAGAGAATCAGAAAACATCTAGATCAAAATGCAGAAAGATATAGACTTCGACACACAATATGCTACCGATTGAGGGTGTTAGCACGAGTCTCAGTTACGTAATTAATGCCTATACTGGTTGCTGTTGGTTTTTCCTTTGTCCTAATTATCAATGTTTGCCGCTTCCAATCAATTACTATGGTCTATGATTGGCTTACTCTTGACAATAGGTGGTACTTTTTTAGAAGCCTATAGTATCACCTCACCTTGGAGTTGGAGTCAGCATGGAATTCAAACTGTTTCTTTAGGCGTCACCTATCAAATTGGTGCGGTGCTGTTAATAGGTTGCCTAGGAGGACAAAATGCTGGTGCGTTGTCACAAATTGCTTACTTAGTTATGGGTTTAACTCTGCATCCTGTATTTGATGGAGGTGGCGGCGTTGGCTACATTAAGCTATCTCAGTTTGGCTATCTACTAGGATTTATTCCTGCCGCATGGATTTGTGGCTTTGTGGCGTTTCAAGCTAGACCCAAGCTGGAAACGCTAACATTTAGCTGTATTTGTGGCTTGTTAACTATCCATATTTGCGGAATTATTTATTTAATCATTAGTTATGCTTTTCAGGGGCAAGGTATAGACAGTCCACTATTAACACAAGCCATTCTCAGATATTCTTGGTTTGTAATACCCAGCCAGCTAGGTGTAGTCTGTGCCGTTACCGTCATAGCATATGTGTTGCGACACTTAATGTTTTATTAGTCATGACGTTACTAGAGGTTAGAGTCTAGTATTTTGTTACTCCCTATTCCCCAATCCCGAATCCCAAGTCCCTACCTATTTTCATGCGTTTAAAAAATCACCTTTTCTTGATCGTTGCCTTTGTAGCAGTTATTTTAGACCAACTGACAAAATACTGGGTGGTAGAAGCATCTTCGTTTTGGCCGTTAGAAACTATCATCGACTCCAAAACAGGGATTCCATACGATAGAAATACGCTACCACTCCTACAAGGCATATTTCATTTCACCTACGTCAAAAACGATGGTGCAGCCTTTAGTATATTTAGCGGACAGGTAGATTTTTTACGCTGGCTATCTTTGGGAGTGAGTTTAATCTTAATAGGGATAGCATTGTTTGGCCCTGTGTTAAATCGTTGGGATCAGCTGGGATATGGTTTTATCTTGGGTGGTGCTGTGGGTAATGGTATTGATAGGTTTGCTTTAGGCTATGTAGTTGATTTTCTCGATTTTCGATTGATTAACTTTGCTGTCTTTAATGTGGCAGATTCATTCATTAGCATAGGTATTGTTTGCTTATTGATGGCTTCTTTGCGGAAAACACCTACTTCTAGTCGTAGATTTCCTTAACTAAGTTGTAGCAATTTGTTAAGAAAGAAAAGGACAAGGGTCAAATCCCTTGTCCTTTTCTTTTTAAGTAACTATTAATTTAAATTAGATGCACTACTTACTAATTACCAGTGGAGGGAATTGTGGGTAAACCAGAATCTGGAAGTTTGTTTGGAGAGATGCTTTCTGGTGCTGGAGTTGTACTTTCAGGAGTGGTGGACTCAGGTACAGTTAGGCTTCCTGGTGCTGGAGTTGTACTTTCAGGAGTGGTGGACTCAGGTACTGTTAGACTTCCTGGTGCTGGAGTTGTACTTTCAGGAGTGGTGGACTCAGGTACTGTTAGGCTTCCTGGTGCTGGAGTTGTACTTTCAGGAGTAGTGGACTCAGGTACTGTTAGGCTTTCTGGTGCTGGAGTTGTGTCTTCAGTAGGTTGGGTTTCTACTGGGGTACTATCAGCATTAGGTGTGACAGATTGATTACCTGCACAACGGGAATTGAGAGGGAAACGCTTACACAGAATTTCAAATCCTTCTGGTGATAATTTAATTTCCGTTGATGAACTGGTGGATGAGCTACTAGATTGAGCGATAGGGGATTTATTGGATTGAGCAACAGCAACATTAGCTGTGATTGCTAAAGTCAGGACTGTACCAATCAGGGACAGAGATTTTCCCATAATTCTGAACTTAACCTCAACGGAAATGGAACACTCGCACCATTAAAACAGACAATAGATTTTTAGAAAATATTCCTAAATGAAGATGTTTGCTTTTGTTGTAATGTATGTGGATATGTAAAAGTAGTGAAAATTCAATCATTAATTTATTGATAGTAAGTTTTAATTAATACAAAAGTAAAAGTGTTCCTTCTGGTTATGCAACAAATTAACATTAGCTAAAATCAGCATTGTAGACTAGAAGTGGAAAATTGTATCTGTATTAACCAGTACCCCAACCAACAAAGTAATTTTACTGAATAGCTAGTCTATTGATGTAAGATTGAATCGGCAAGAATTCCGTATAGCCAATTAATTTTTTGGCTTAGGAGTAAAATGGTGTAAAACCAATTATAGAGACTGCCATTCGCCCGATTCTTCACTCTTCACCGTGATGTAAACAGCCGATGAACTCTCCCCAACCTCCTCACAAATCACAAACTTTACTTGGTCAACTGACTCAAGCAGTACATACGATTCAAGCTAGGGTTGATTTTTCTAAACTGGCGCTCAAGCCTAATGCCAAAGTACCAGAACTCTGGGTGCAGGATGCAGGGGCAGATAAAGCGGAGGTTTATCCACTGTTAGGCGATCGCTATATACTGGGTCGCAGTTCCAAATCCTCTGATATAGTCATTCGCAACCCAGTTGTCAGCCAAATTCACTTGTCGTTATCACGGGATTCTTCCCAGCGTACCCCAGTTTTTACTATCAAAGATGAAAACTCCACCAATGGCATTTATCGCGGTAAACGGCGAGTTAACACTTTAGAACTACGTCATGGCGATATTCTCACCCTAGGCCCACCAGAACTAGCAGCTTCAGTACGATTGCAATATGTCGATCCGCCACCTTTCTACGTGAAAGCAGCTACTTGGACAGGTTATGGGATTGCTGGCGTAAGTGCCTTGTTAGGATTGGTAATTGGGGTTGAATCGTTCAAATTTAAAGTTAGACCTTTACCAACAGCTACCCGCGCTCCTATAGTAGTTTACGCCCGTGATGGTAGCACCCCATTACGTGAACCCCGGAATGTGGCTCACGTAGACATGAAGCGTCTAGAAGACTTTGGCCGTTATTTACCTGCGGCGGTAGTAGCCTCTGAAGATAGCCGCTATAACTGGCATATTGGGGTTGACCCCTTGGGCATTTTACGGGCTGTGTTGATTAATAGCCGCAGTGGAGATGTGCAGCAAGGAGCTAGCACCATCACCCAGCAGGTGTCCCGGAGTTTATTTCGTGATTATGTCGGCGCACAAGATTCCTTGGGGCGTAAAATTAGGGAGGCCATTGTTTCCCTGAAGTTAGAAGCCTTTTACAGCAAAGATGACATTTTGCTGACTTACTTGAATCGGGTGTTTTTAGGGGCAAATACCTCTGGTTTTGAGGATGCTGGTAAGTATTACTTTGAGAAGTCAGCTAAAGACTTGTCTCTAGCGGAAGCCGCAACATTGGTAGGAATTTTACCTGCTCCCAATGCTTTTAATTTTTGTGGAGATGGCCCTAGGAAACTCGACGCTGCTGATTATCGCAATCGTGTAATTAAGCGGATGTTAGAGATGGGCAAAATCAGCCAAGAGGAAGCTAACAGAGCGAGAAGATCAACGGTGCAAGTTAGTCCTAAAGTATGTGAGCAGCAGGCTAAAACTATAGCTCCTTATTTTTATGACTATGTTTTTCAGGAACTAGAAAACATATTAGGTGAAGGTGCAGCCAGAGAAGGAAATTACATTATCGAAACCCAGCTAGACCCCAGAATTCAAGAGCAAGCCGAAATATCTCTACAAAATTCAGTCAGTACCGCCGGCTCGGCTTTTCGGTTTTCTCAAGGGGGAATGGTGACACTGGACTCCAGAACAGGTAGTATTCTGGCAATGGTTGGCGGGACTGATTATCGTCAAAGTCAGTTCAATCGCGCTGTGCAAGCTAAAAGACAGCCAGGTTCTACCTTTAAAATTTTTGCTTACACCCAGGCACTTGTACAAGGCATACCCACCTCTAGAACTTATTCCTGCGCCTCTTTACCCTGGCAAGGGTTTACTTATAAGCCGTGTCGTGCTGGTGCAGGCGTGAATTTAGATGTTGCCACAGGATTAGCACTTTCAGAAAACCCTATTGCTTTGCGGATAGGTAGGGAAGTGGGATTAGATAAAGTGGTGGCGATGGCAAAACGTTTGGGTGTAAAGTCATCACTTGATCCTGTACCTGGTTTGATATTGGGTCAAAGTGTAGTCAACGTTTTAGAAATGACTGGTGCGTTTAGTGCGATTAGTAATCGTGGCGTGTGGAATCCTCCCCATGCCATCAGTAGAATTTTAGATAGTAGTGATTGTAAAGATCGCAATGATTTGAAAACCTGTCGTGTCATCTATTCTTTTGACCAAGACCGAAATGCCAATCAGCGAGTCTTATCACCCGCCGTAGCTGATCAGATGACTAATTTGATGCAACAGGTAATTACACGGGGTACTGGGCGCAGTGCTGCCATTGGACTAGGGGAAGCAGGCAAAACTGGTACAACCGATAAGAACGTTGATTTATGGTTTATTGGCTTTATCCCTAGTCGCCGACTAGCGACAGGTATTTGGTTAGGCAACGACAATAATTCCCCCACCAATGGTAGCAGCGCACAGGCTGCTCAGTTGTGGGGTAATTATATGAGGAGAATTACAAGATAAATTCGTAATTCGTAATTCGTAGTTCACTCTTGATGTGAATGAAAAACGTCTCTTATCCCACGATAATTTTAAGACTCGTCTAAAATTTATTTTTGGAATTAATGAAGAAACTACAAGGGTTTCAAGACTTAATTCACATTAAACGTAATTCGTAGCTCTTAATTACGAACTACGAATTAGTAATTACGAATTATTACTGGTATCCCTGCCAAGGGGAAACTTCTAATTGACCACTAGGCTTAAAAATGACCTGGAAGTGGGCTAAAGCTTCCTTGTTGTTGGGGACTGCTGCATTTGAACCGTACACGGCTTGGAACATTTTGGGTAAGGGTGTTTCCCGGAAATAGTCAAAGGCGACTTGGTTGAGAGGTTCATAATCAGCAATTGTGCCATCTTTATTGATGGCTACTCGATACTTCAAATCTTTGTTAAAGCTGGGAGTCCCACTCCAATTTTGCCGGACTGTATCGTAAAGCTTTTGGTTTAAAGTTTTGATGGTATTAGCATCAGAGATTTTTGTACCGACTACTTCCGGGGTTCTCGCATAGCCGCGCCAAGGACTAACCTCTAGTATGCCTTTGCTAGTAAAAACTACTTTAAATTGGGCAATTGGCTCATTCGCAATAGGAGGACGGTTAGCAGGATTGTAAAGTAAGTTAGGCAGAGGTGTTGATTCTATACCTTTGTTAGCCCCTTGGTTGACTGCTTTGTAACCCACAATTGAACCATCTGCCGCTACACCTACGCGATAAACTAAATCCTGTTTAACTTCTGTGCGGCTATTCCAAGCTGGGTTGATTTGATTCCAAACCTGCCGATTTAAAACACGTAGTTGAGAGGGATCAGTGATTTCAGTAACATTATTTAAAAGTGCCTCTAAATCCTTAACTACGGGTTGAGTTGCGGCTTCTGTAGGCGTTGGCGTGGGAGTTGCTGCGGCAGCTGTGGTGGCTGATGTAGGTGTAGGTGTGGGAGTTGCTGCGGTTGTGGGCGTTGTTGTTGGTGAGGCTGTAGTATCGGTAGTAGAACTCTGTTCCTCTGGCTTGGTTTCTGGTGGGCGTATTTCTGGCGCAGGAATCAAGCTAAAGGCGATCGCTGCCACAGCTAAACTAGAAACACCAATAGTTGCGGGTACTGCCTGTTTCATAACAGCTTGACTAGCACCGCCATAACGTCTAGTCACTGGTTGTAATTCTAGGGATAACTCTGGTAAAGTTTGAGTGTCCGCAAAAAACTGATCTACAGCTTCCACTAAATCAAACAACTGTACCGTATTCAAATCTATTTGAATGGGTTGTAGATGATTGCTAGAGCCAGAATTAAATTCATCTGGTGCATTCTCAGCGTGAACTATTAATCTATGGCGGTTCACATCTATGTTCTGTAATTCTACCAGTTCAGAGTCTTGATTATGTGCTTGTGGATTTGGCACATTACTTAAAAACTCTTGAGCATAACCACTAACTGCTCTTACTAAACTTTCAAAAAATTCTCTTCCTCCCACAAGGGGTTGATTGTAATTGGAAATATAGCATTCTGCATTTACCAAAATTGAAAGCTCAGGGCGCATTTCTTGGAAGTGTGTGCCTCTGGTAGCATCACTTAATCCCTCTAAAAGCAATGTACAATTAGGCAGACTGTACTTACGTTGAATGTTCATTCTACTTCACCGTCAAAAAGACTAATCCAGAAACGCTGCATTCCAGCTGTACCAGTACAAAATAGCAATTGTCCCAACAAATTTATAGCTAATTCATTTAATTTTTCATCAGAATTTAAGGCCAACGCACCAAAACGGCGAGCGTTCATTCTGCTTTTAAAATGCGCTCTAAAACGTTCTAGGTAATTAGATAGGCGTAAATTCTGTTCCAGGGGGATCTGCTTGTCGTTCATTTGTTGACAGATCATCAGCATTTGGCGGATCACAACTGTTAAACGCCGGGCGATGTAACAGGCAATTACTACTAAAGCTTTTGCCTCCATAATAGTTAAAGGGCGGCGAATATGCGCTCTTCTGATGGGGTTAGAACTCCGCATCCGCCACAAATTTACCCTATCCTTGACAATGACTTTCAAGTCCAACTCTTGGGCAAAAGTGAGAATGGCTTCAGATCCACCCAATTCTAAAGCTTCAATCGCCAATAAGATCAGATCAATTTGCAACCTAGTTCTAGCAGGACATCCCTGTCCCGCGATCGCAGGATCTGGTAAAGTGTCCAAAATCATCGGCAGTGATGGAGGGGTTGGACTATTAAACGGCGTTAAGCTTGCAGAAACATTCATTCTATAAAATACCTTGTGCGGCTCTAATAGACTAGGCAAAACTAGTACAACTAATTTAAGATAAACAGCTAAAAAGCAAGATTAAACTTTTAGTAGCAATAACAAGTCTAATGGATATATACATTAACTTACTTGTATTACTCCCACATTGACCTATACGTAAATTTAAGTTTTTAAAGCATTATTTTACTCTCTTGTTGTGTGAGTATTAATCTATCTTCAGCTTGGTGTAGATTCTCTATATCGTCAATGGATGACGAAATCAATGCTCTGATCCCAAGCGTATGACATTATAGTGTACGATTTTTCAGGTTACAGGGGACTAGAGCCGCAAGGCGGAAGTCAAGTCGCTTCTCTACGAGACGCTACGCGAATGCTCCAATTCAAAATTCAAAATTCAAAATTCAAAATTAAAGACAATAATCCCCAGTCCCCAGACCCCAAACCCCAGCCCCCAAACCCCATAATTATGGATTTAAAATCTCTAATTCGCGACATTCCAGATTTTCCTAAGCCCGGAATTATGTTTCGGGATATTACTACTTTACTGCGCGATCGCGAAGGTTTGCGATACACTATTGACTTTCTTACAGAAAAATGTAATGAAGCTGGTTTGGAAGTCGATTATGTTGCGGGTATGGAGTCACGAGGGTTCATTTTTGGCACTCCGTTAGCTTATAGATTAGGTGCTGGTTTTATTCCTGTCCGCAAAAAAGGCAAGCTACCGGCAGCAGTTCATTCGGTTGAATATCAACTAGAGTATGGTACTGACTGTTTAGAAGTGCATCAAGATGCTTTACACCCAGGTAGCCGAGTCTTGATTGTAGATGATTTAATTGCGACAGGAGGAACAGCAACTGCCACAGCCCAATTAATGCAGCAAATAGGCTGCGAATTAGTAGGTTTTGGGTTTATTATCGAGCTACGGGATTTACAAGGGCGCAAATATTTACCAGATGTGCCAATTATTTCTCTAGTTGAATATTAGTCAATAGTCATTGACTCATGGCTTTGAAACCAAACACCACTGGACAAAGGAACAAAGGATAAAAGGCATAATGACTTCTACAAGAATTTCCGGGGATAGAGTTTGGGACTGGTTGATTAGGTTTATCACCAGCGAAACGTTCATTTATGTGGTGAAGCGAATATTGCAGGCACTGTTGACTCTATTGTTGGCATCGGCACTGTCGTTTTTCATCATGAAATTATCCCCAGGTAATTATGTAGATACACTGCGACAAAATCCGAAAATTTCTCCAGAGAGAATTACAGAACTGATCAAGCAGTTTGGTTTGGATAAGCCTTGGGTAGAGCAATATTGGTTATGGTTGGGGCGCATTGTCACCAAAGGAGATTTTGGGACAAGTTTTGTTTACCAGCGTTCAGTTGCGTCTCTATTGTGGGAGAGGATACCTGCTACTTTAATTTTAGCGATCGCGTCTTTAGTTATCACTTGGGCGATCGCTATTCCCTTGGGTATTGTAGCGGCGGTGAAGCAAAATAAAGCCACTGACCGAATTTTGCAGGTGATTAGCTATACCGGACAAGGCTTTCCCAGTTTCATCACTGTTTTGTTTTTACTGATCTTTGCCCAATTCACCACGCCTTTATTCCCCGTGGGTGGGATGACTAGCATTGACCATGCGGATTTATCTTGGTTTGGTAAAATCCTTGATCTCGGTTGGCACATGATTTTACCTACCATCGCTTTGAGTATTACTAGTTTTGCAGGCTTACAACGCATTATGCGCGGTGAATTATTAGATGTACTGCGCCAAGATTACATTCAAACAGCACGCGCTAAAGGACTACCAGAAAATCGTGTGATTTACGTCCATGCGCTGCGTAATGCCATTAACCCCCTTATCACTTTGCTAGGCTTTGAGTTAGCAGGTTTATTGGGCGGTGCATTTATCGCGGAACAGTTCTTTAACTGGCCAGGCTTAGGTAGATTAACTTTACAGGCGGTAATTGCTAAAGACCAGTATTTAGTCATGGCGAGTCTAGTAATGAGTGCCGTATTACTCAATGTAGGAAACCTCATGGCAGACTTGTTACTCAAAGTAGCCGACCCCCGCATTCGTCTAGACACATAATTTTAGTTACCTGTTACCTGTCACCAGTCCCCTGTCCCCTGTC
Source organism: Anabaena sp. CCY 9402-a (assembly GCF_963920945.1). Taxonomy (NCBI): domain Bacteria; kingdom Bacillati; phylum Cyanobacteriota; class Cyanophyceae; order Nostocales; family Nostocaceae; genus Anabaena; species Anabaena sp. CCY 9402-a. The sequence continues at coordinate 58,388 of NZ_CAWUDL010000020.1, read as the reverse complement.
ATCTGTCCCTTGTTACCTACCTCCATGCTCTCCGAAGTCTATTACATACTGCGTTCAAAAGCTGATGGACGTTATCTCACTGCTCGTCCCAATGAAGACGCATCTGTTTATTTATTACTATTTCAAGAAAACTTTGATGCCCTTAGCTATCTCAATACTCATGCACCAGACGTAGCAAACCGCTTTGCTGTAGAATCTCTTCCTGGTACACAGTTAGGCAGTTTGCTGAAACGCTGGGGTTTTACAGGCGTAGGTATTGTCACTGACCCATTGTTGCCTAAAGTGGATTTTTTAAAGCACAGCTAGGTAATTGAAGTTCAACAATAGGCAATAGCTAGTTCTTGATTAAGCAAATAAACGAGCGATCGCACAAGTAAAATTAGGTAGTAGGGGCGATTCCAGTTGATCACCTGGAAATAAGGTTGTTACTAACTTTAAACTTCCCTGTTCGCGTCGGTATACTTCCAACTGTTGTTTGCGCCAATCAACAATCCAATACTCTCTTACACCCCGTGTTGAATAAAGCTTAAGTTTTAGTTCTCTGTCCCGTTTTTCGTTCTCATTACCGGGAGATAAAACTTCTATAACTAATTCTGGTGCAGCCGTCAAATGTCCAGCTTCATCTAATAGTTCAGTTAGTCTCTGTTTACTAACCCAAACGACATCGGGAATGATATTATCGTTATCCCCTAAGATAATACCGGGAGCAATCACAACTTCTCCCAAATCCGTCTCCTGTGACCAATTATCTAAAGCTGTGCTAATTCTGACACAAGCTTTTTGATGCTTCCAATGAGGCGATCTTGTCACCAATAATTCTCCGTCGATGATTTCATAGCGTTTTCCGTCATCTGGAAACAACTCTAAGTCGGCGTTAGTCCAGCGTACTCTTTCTGTTGTCGGCTGGGTCATAAGCTATCACTGCTGGGGATGTTAATATTTTAGCTTGGATGAGAGTGCCGCAAGGCAAAAGTCAATAGGCACTATCAACCCTAAAATAATGGTGGGTTAGCCGTAACTTAACCCACCCTAAAAGTAATTTATTTTTTGTTCATCTCTAAACTACTACCTTCTCCAAAATCAGCTTAGAACGTCTCACCTGCTCAGGAATCGCTACAGGGTAATCACCAGTGAAGCAAGCCGAACAGAAACTATTGGTGTCTTCCCCTGTGGTTTCTAACATTCCTTCCCAACTCAGGTAAGCGAGGCTATCTACTTCTAGCTGCTGGGCAATTTCTGCTACGGATTTGGTCGCAGCAATGAGCTGATCTTGGCTATCGGTATCGATACCGTAGAAGCAAGGATGAGTTACCGGGGGTGAAGAAATCCGCATATGTACTTCTACTGCACCGGCTTCACGCAAAGCTTTCACTAGTTTGCGGCTAGTTGTACCCCGTACAATCGAGTCATCAACAATAATCACCCTTTTACCCGCCAGCACGTCTTTAAGAGGGTTAAGTTTCATTTTGATGCCCGATTCCCGCATGGCTTGGGTAGGCTGAATAAAGGTGCGTCCTACATAGCGATTTTTAATCAGTCCTTCACCGTAGGCGACACCAGAAGCTTGGGAAAATCCAATGGCTGCTGGTATGCCAGAATCAGGAACACCAAAAACAATATCTGCGTCTACATAGGACTCTTTCGCTAGTTGCCGTCCTAGGCGCATCCGATAGCTATACAGACTCTCATTGTGCATTTGGCTATCAGGACGGGCAAAGTAAATCATTTCAAAAATACATAGTTTACGCTGGGGTTTTTGACTCCAGTGGTAGGAAGCCATACCCTCTGCGGTAATCCAAACTACTTCACCTGGTTCGACATCGCGCAGGTATTCTGCACCAATGATATCTAAACCGCAGGTTTCGGAAGATAAAACATAGCGAATGGGATTCCCTGGTACAGTACCAATCACTAAAGGACGAATGCCATTAGGATCACGTACACCCATCACACCAACGGGAGTACCTATGACTAGACTAAACGCACCTTCACAGCGATGAAATGCCTGAATAGCTCCTTCTAACCAATCTGCACCTGCGTTGACTGCTTCGGCGATCGCAAAAGCAATCATCTCTGAGTCTGTGGTGGTTACTAAGTTAAAGTTACTATTAAGCAACTCTTCTCGCAATTTCACAGTATTGACTAAGTTACCATTATGTGCAAGTGCTAATGAGCCTAACCGGGTTTCGACTACGGCAGGTTGGGCATTCACTTTCCGGCTAGAACCGGTGGTGGAATAACGAGTATGACCAACGCCAACACTCCCTAGTAACTCTTCCAAAATCGACTCATTAAACACTTGAGACACCAAGCCCATGTCTTTGTGAAGGTGGACTTTTGTCCCTTCAAAGGTGGCAATGCCGGCTGATTCTTGACCCCGATGTTGCAGGGCATACAATCCAAAGTAAGTCAGTTTGGCAACATTTTCTCCTGGTGCGTAGATGCCGAAAACTCCGCAAGCTTCTTCTGGCTTGTCTGGACGACTTTCCAGACTATCGATTGGGTTGTCAATCTGCTGGGGGTACTCATCCAAAGTGACGGAATCAATGGGAATCATGCTAGCTTTGCTCCTGGTGGGGGTGTCAAGTCATACCAATTCAAAATTCAAAATTCAAAATTCAGAAATCCAGATGTCACAAGAGCTTCTAAGTTTAGATATATTGTTGAATTTCGGAGAATTGGTGTCACTGGGATTAATTCTATTAACTGGACAGTGGGGCTGTTCTTAATAAATCTTTAACCATCTATTAAAACAGTACCCTAATTGTGTCTAAAGATGCTATTGATTTGGGGGAATTTAGTCATTAATTAGGAGGACTAGGGCATAAGTCCTTGGGTATGGAATTTTCCCCCTCTGCTCCCTGCTTCTTCTTATCCTTTAGGCTTTAGTTTTAAGCGTCTGGCGATCGCATTTTGATAGCGATCATTCATTTCTTTGATACTAACTTGGATTAAGGTTTGGTTATCAGTGGTTAAAACCGCCAATCCTACATCGGTATTACCCACAGTACCTATTTTTTGCCATGCTTGAGCCAGATTTGCCTGTAAGTAGGATTCCCAATTTTCTTGTTGTGCTGATGCTACAGATACAATAATTCTTGTTCCACCTTCACCGAAGAGTAATTCATCAAGGCGTTGTGACTGTGTAGCGTCTAAATAAATTTGCGCTCCTAGCTTGCCAGCCAGACAACATTCTGCTATGGCAATAGCTACACCCCCCTCAGCACAATCATGGGCTGAACTTACCCAACCGGAACGGATACCCTCACGGCAGACTTTCTGTACACGACGTTCCAAATCAAAATCTACCTTGCTTGGTCTACCTGCGACAGTGCTGTGAAGGGTAGCTAAATATTCCGATGCGCCTAAACTGGTGGGAGATGAGCCGAGAAGATAAATCACATCACCTGGGGTTTGCCAACCTTGACCGCAAATTTTGGTTAAATCTGGAATTAATCCCACCATTCCCACAACAGGAGTCGGATAAATCGGTTGGGGGTTGCCTTGAGAATCAAGAGTTTCATTGTATAAAGAAACATTCCCACCTGTTACTGGGGTGGCTAATTCTCGACAACCCTCCGCCAAGCCGCGACAAGCTTCTGCTAATTGCCAGTAACCAATGGGTTTTTCGGGGCTACCAAAATTGAGGTTATCTGTCACCGCCAGAGGTTCTGCACCCACACAGCTAAGGTTGCGTGCTGCTTCTGCTACTACTGCCTTCGCTCCCTCATAAGGATCAAGGTAAACATAACGAGGATTACAGTCTACTGTCGCAGCAACGCCGCTTAAGGCATGGTTAATTCCCCCCTGCTCCCCTGCTTCCCTGCTCCCCTGCTTCCTTTCCAGTGGTCGTAAGCGTACTACTGCCGCATCTGCACCACCTGGAAGGATGACAGTATTGTTCTGGACTTGGTGGTCATATTGACGATACACCCAATTTTTGGAGGCGATCGTGGGTGTATCTAGTAAAGTTAATAAAATATCAAGCCAACTTTGCAAATTACCTTGAATTTTAATACCCTGAGATGTACAAGTCGGCAAAGCATTAGGCGACCATTCCCAAGCTTTACGAGCATATTCTGGTGGTTCTGCTAGCAACTCACGCTCGTACAGGGGGGTATTTTCTGCTAAAGCATCAGCCGGAATTTCTGCTGCTACTCCACGTTGAAATAGAATCCTGACGATGGGTTCGCTAATTACCGTACCAGCAACAACAGCCTGTAGTCCCCAACGGTGGAAAATATCAATTAACTCTTGCTCTCGTCCTTTGTGGGCAACAAACAGCATCCGTTCTTGAGATTCTGACAATAGATATTCATAGGGAATCATCCCCAATTCTCGCACCGGAATCTTATCTAAATCCAATTCAATCCCGACACCACCTTTCGCCGCCATCTCAGCAGTAGAACAGGTAATACCCGCAGCACCCATATCTTGAGCAGCGACCACTGCACCTGTTTTAAATGCCTCCAGACAAGCTTCAATTAAAGATTTTTCTAAAAAGGGGTCACCTACTTGCACCGCCGGACGGTCATCCATTGATTCACCACTTAATTCAGCACTAGCAAAACTAGCTCCTCCCATACCATCGCGGCCAGTGGTAGAACCCACATACAATACAGGATTACCGATACCGGATGCCCCAGATTTGACAATTTCTGGCGTTTCCATTAATCCTAGTGCCATGACATTCACTAAAGGATTACCGGAGTAAGCAGGGTCAAAGTACACTTCACCGCCGACAGTGGGAACGCCAACACAGTTACCATAATGAGAAATTCCTGCAACTACACCAGAGAAGAGCCTTTGGGTTCTGGGGTCTTCTAGAGAACCAAACCGGAGCGAGTTTAACAAAGCGATGGGACGCGCACCCATTGTAAAAATATCTCTGAGAATACCACCAACTCCTGTTGCAGCACCTTGAAAGGGTTCAACAGCTGAGGGATGGTTATGAGACTCAATTTTAAATGCTAGTTGCAGTCCTTCACCCAAATCTACAACCCCAGCGTTTTCTCCTGGCCCTACAAGGATGCGGGGGCCAGTAGTGGGAAACTGTTTGAGTAAAGGGCGAGAATTTTTGTAGCAGCAATGCTCAGACCACATCACCCCAAACATTCCCAATTCGGCTTTGTTGGGATGACGACCTAAGCGTCGCACAATTTCTGCATATTCTTCTGGTTTAATACCTTGAGCAGCAATTTCTTGGGGAGAAAAGGGAGCAGGAGATGTGGCAGTCATGGAAATAATGCACCAAGAGTACAGAGCATTATTGTATCGATTTACTTGTGCTGTATGTGCAGTTCTAGAAAGGTAAATCGTTTAGAAATGTTCTAGGCTCACTTTCACCTCTTGCTAGATATCATAATTTTCCTTGATTCGCGCGAAGATGCGATCGCTAACTTTAAAAAATAAGAATGTTTGGCTGTGCTACCTTCAATTTCTTAATTACTAACCTGTAGGTTTTGTAAAATCAAATCGGCTCTTGGTGCAAATCCATCACTGTACTCTGCTGGGTAATGATTAATTACATAGAAAACTTTACCGTTTTGTTCACCAAGGTATACAGTACCGATAATCTCTTGTCCTTGGCGGAAATCAATCTTTTCTTTTGCCCAAGGATAGGAGACTTTTGAACTTTGACTGATGACGCGCCATTTATTAGATGCAATGAGTCCAGACTTACTATTCACAAAGCTTTCTAGTTGTTCGATAGTTTGGACGTTATTCGGGAAAAAGACACTAATATAGGCTCTGTCATTTTTGCTCCCATCAAAATTGACGATGAACTTTACCCCTGTCCCTTCACCAGAACTAACACCTTCCGCGATAAACTCCTGATCGGGAAAATATGTAGTGAATAAAGTTTTATACTCTTCGTAGAGTTTTAGGGTAATGGGAGTTTTTTCTCCTTCAATAGAAATTGTGGCAGTTTTTGTAGCTGGTTGCCTAGATGGGTTATAACTGATTTCAGGAGCATCAGGCTTAGGTGTGACAACCGGATTTTGAACAACTTGTGCCTGTTGTGGCACAGCACAACCAAAGAAAGTTCCTAAAATAATTGACCCAATGAAAAAGTAAGCAGAGCGAATATTCATTTTTACCTACGTGTACTTATGATTAAAAAAATCGATATTTCGTAGTTTTTACTACATCTTTTTGCTATTCTAGAGAAATTTGTCTTACTAAAGTTAGAGATTTTACTAGTAAATGCAGTCTTTTCGTTAAAACTAAGTGATAACAATCACATAGATTCATGATTAAGATCGTTTCCCGCCAATGGGCAAATTGGGATGATTAGCTCATTACTGAACTCTAGCCGAGTCATTAATAGGGAACACACTAATTGCCGACAGTCTTTTGAAAAAGGTTGTCGGCTTTTTGTTTGGGGTCGAAGAAGAGGCTAGGGAGCAGAGGCGCAGGGAAGAATGACGTTGCTAAATCCCTATACATCAATAAAATTTCCCCACATCTAGTTGGTAACTTGACACAAATTATGCCAGAGCCACAACCAGATGTGGGGAGGTTATGATCAAATTGGAGATTTTATCGATGTATGAGGTTAATACTTCACACTCAATCTAGTAGATCAGAAGCACACTTGTAGAACCAGCGTAGACTTTTTACTATGACATCGCTTGAATGATGTAATCGAAGTAAGGTGCTGCTGCTGCTGCATCTTCTGCACTGAGTAAGTCTAAAGATGCTGTTTTCAGACAATTGATGGCTTCTACCATGCCAGGAACAGGAACACCTAGGGAGTTGTACATTTCCCGCACTCCAATTAAACCAATGCTTTCGATTGGTTCTTTATCGCCAGCAAGTACACCATAAGTAATTAGGCGTAAGTACCAGCCATAGTCACGGATGCACAAAGCACGCTGTTTTTCACCGTAAGCGTTACCGCCAGGTGCGATAAAATCAGGACGCTTCTGCCAAAGTTTTTTGGTGGCTTCCTGAACTATCTTTTTTTCGTTTTCCGCTAAGGTAGCAGCAATGCGTGTTCTTTGCTCGCCGGTTTGCAAGAACTCTTTAATGCTCTTGAGTTCGCCACTGCTGGGATAGCGCAGTTCGTCGTCGGCTTTGAGAATAACTTGGCTAATTACAGTCATGATTATTTAAATCACGCGAAATATTATTTTGTTAGTTTAACGAGTTGGAGGTACAGAAGTGAAGAGGGAAGGGAACAGTGAACAGGTGACAGGTGACAGGGGAGAATGAATATTGACTAATGATGAATGACTAATGACTAATTCTATTTGGCAACAGGGTGGATTAATAGAGATCACGATCGCAGATTTGAGCGATACAGGCGACGGTGTAGGGCGTTTTGAGGAACGGGTGGTGTTTGTGCCGGATACTGTCCCAGGCGATCGCGCTCTGGTACGCTTGGTACACGTCAAACCGAAATACGCTCACGGCAAAGTTAAAGAATTATTACAACCTTCTCCTCATCGCATTCGGCCTAGCTGCATTGTGGCTGATAAGTGTGGCGGTTGTCAGTGGCAACATATTGATTATGAATATCAACTCGTTGCTAAACGTCATCAAGTTATCCAAGCTTTACAACGTATCGGTGGTTTTACTACACCAACAGTAGATCCCGTATTAGTGGCAAATTCGCCTTTGGGTTATCGTAACAAAGCTACCTATCCTCTAGATATTTCTCCCACAGGTCAAGTACAAGCTGGTTATTACCAAAAAGGTAGCCACCAATTAGTTAACTTAAATCAATGTCCCGTCCAAGATGTACGCTTAAATCCTTTACTGGCGGAAATTAAGCAAGACATCCAACAGCAAGGCTGGTCAATTTACGATGAAACCCGCCATCAAGGACAAATTCGCCATTTGAGTTTACGCATTGGCCGGCGTACAGGTGAAATTTTGTTAACGTTGGTGGTCAAAGATGAAGATTTACCAGGAATTACGAAGCAAGCAGAAGCATGGCTGAAGCGATATCCCCTGTTAGTTGGGGTGTCCTTAAATTACAATCCTGGACGCACAAATGCTATTTTTGGTGCAGAAACTCGTTGCATTGCAGGAGTCCCTTATCTGCGAGAAATCTTTGCTGGACTAGATTTTCAAGTTCGTCCCGATACATTTTTTCAAGTTTCTACAGAAACAGCCGAAGCTCTATTAGAAGTCATTCAGTCAGAATTAAAATTGCAAGGTGATGAGGTGCTAGTTGATGCTTATTGTGGTATTGGGACTTTAACTTTACCCTTAGCGAAACAGGTACGCCAAGCCATAGGATTAGAACTACAACCAGAAGCGGTACAACAGGCGATTGTCAATGCCGATCGCAATGGTATACATAATGTCACATTTCAAGTGGGCGCAGTTGAGAGATTACTGCCGAATATGGGAATAATACCGAGTGTAGTCATACTAGATCCGCCACGTAAGGGATGCGATCGCGCTGTCATCGAATCTTTATTATTGTCGAAACCCCCGCGCATCGTTTACGTCAGCTGTAAAGTAGCTACCCTCGCTCGCGACCTTAAATTACTCTGTGAAAATGGTTTGTATACTATTCAACGCATCCAACCCGCCGATTTTTTTCCACAAACATCTCATGTGGAAGCTGCTGCTTTCCTTGTATCATCACACTTTGACAAGGATAATTAGCTCTTTACAAAAAACTTACATTGCAAATTTGTAGTCTATTGCATAGTAAAAATGCTAAAATTGAAATAACATAAGAATAGCAATGATTTTGTTAATAAAACCCAAGTTGCATAGACTCTAGCTACCAATGAATAAGATTGTATAAAGTATAAATCGGCGATTTTTAAGAGAATATAAAAACCTTTGTGATTTGTATGATTTTCCAACTTGCTAACCTAACTAGCATAACTTCTCAAAGCCGTTTTATGTATCAACAATCAAACATCACCAATAGAGTCAATGCTCCCCAGCATTTTCAATATTTAGTAATTAAGACGCAAGTTTGAAGGCAGCATGACTACCTCAACCACTATCAGGGTGCATATAAAAGCAAACTGATGTCTAGCTAACTGAAAGCTATGGGGTTTCTCTCGTGATAACCATTTCCCTTCGTCCAGTGGGACGTTATTGGGGCACACTTAGTTTCGCCTCAACGCTTTACCTTTGTCCTATTTTAGATTTACTGCTGGCGGAAATCCCCTCCAGATTGCAGTCCGAACTGCGGCTAGGACTCCAAGAAGCCCTAGTTAATGCAGCTAAACATGGCAATAATCTTGATCCCAGTAAAAAAGTTGTAGTCCGGTTTTCTCTAATAGATAATCAGTATTGGTGGGTGATATCAGACCAAGGACAAGGATTTCATCCCGTGACTAGCGAGAATGAAGACCCAACAGATTATTTACCATCTGATGAGTCAGAAAATGGCAGAGGTATGTGTCTCCTACACCAAATTTTTGATCAAGTAGAGTGGAATCGCAAAGGTACAGAATTAAGACTGTGTAAGCAAATGCAAAACCGCCCCCGTCTGTCTTTGAGGCGGTAGGCTAGGGATTGGGGATTGGGAATTTCTTTCCCAATCCCTAGTATTGTCTTTAATTTTGAATTTTGAATTTTGAATTGGAGCAAAGCGTAGCGGTATTAGTCACCAGTCCCCTGTCCCTTATGTCCATGAGTCGGACAGGGAGGAGCGGAAAGGGAACGATCTAACCAACCAACAGCTTGTTCTAGTCTAGCAAGAGCCTCTTGTGGTTCGTTTTTGAGGAGAAATACCATTGCAGCTGCAATTTGTTCACTAGCGCGAGAATTGCGGTTAGACTTGAGGCGATGCCAATCGTTAGGGGAAATACTCAGCCTTTCCATAAGGGCTTGGGCTAGTTCTAATTCGCTCAATTCATTGATTTGATTGGTTTTAGAAAGCATATTTAAGTGCTGAGTAATGAGTAATGAGTTTTAAGTCTCTAGATGGCAGACTTATTTTTTATATTAGTTTACTAGCCGTATATGAAGCCGCCTAAACAACCACATTCACTAGGGAAAAATCAAGAACCGGATTTTGAGCAGGAACTAGAAGAAGTCGAGCGATCGCTGATATTGTTAAAAGAACGTTATGCTCAAGTAAACAGCGATCGCACCCAACAGGCACAATGGCAACAACGTCGGGACGAATTGCAGGAAAATAAGCATAAAACACCAGAAATAAAAGCAGAGTTACGGCACATCAAACAGCAGTTAGAAGTGCTAGAACTAAACTTAGAAAGCCAGTTATTTTCTTGGCGTAGTCTCAAGAAACCTTTCTGGCAAGCTGTCCGCTTTGGTGGAATGGGCGTTATTATAGGCTGGATATTAAAGTCCTGTGCTGGGTAAATATGGTAAATCAAAGGATTGCAGAAATACTGCGAAGTGGTCAACCTGATGAGTCTCTTCTAGTCCAAGGCTGGGTAAGAACGAAGCGCGACTTGAAGGGGTTTGCGTTTATTGAGGTGAATGACGGCTCATCATTAGCTAATTTGCAAGTTGTCATCAATCAGGATTTGCCAGACTACGAAGCAATTTTAAAACAACTAAATACAGGTGCGTCGGTTGAGGTTAATGGCGTGCTGGTGGCTTCCCAAGGGAAAGGACAGCGTATTGAATTGAAAGCCGAGACAGTGAAAGTCTACGGTGAAGCTGATCCCGAAACCTACCCATTGCAAAAGAAACGCCACTCTTTTGAATTTTTACGCAATATTGGACACTTGCGATCGCGCACTAATTCCTTTGGTGCAGTTTTCCGTGTCCGCAATGCTTGTTCAACAGCCATTCACCAATTCTTCCAAGAAAGAGGCTTTTTGTGGGTACACACCCCCATTATTACCGCTAGCGATTGTGAAGGCGCAGGGGAACTATTTAGTGTCACCAGCTTGGATTTAAAGAATATACCCCGCACAGAAACCCAATCAGTTGATTACAGCCAAGACTTTTTCGCTAAACCCACATACTTAACCGTCAGTGGACAACTAGAAGCCGAAGTGATGGCGATGGCGTTTAGCAACGTCTACACTTTCGCTCCCACCTTCCGTGCAGAAAACTCCAACACATCCCGCCACTTGGCTGAATTTTGGATGGTTGAGCCAGAAATGGCTTTTTGTGACTTAGAAGGCGATATGGATTTGGCTGAGGCGTTTCTCCAGCACATTTTTAGCTATGTCTTAGAAAAATGCCCTGAAGACATGGACTTTTTCAATCAACGCATTGATAATACTGTCTTAGCAACAGCCGAAAATATTATTCACAATCAATTTGAGCGACTAACTTACACAGATGCGATCAAACTGCTAGAAAAAGCCGACGTTAAGTTTGACTATCCTGTAAATTGGGGCTTAGATTTACAATCAGAACACGAACGCTATCTAGCTGAACAGTTGTTCAAAAAACCAGTCATTGTCACCGACTACCCAGCGCAAATTAAAGCCTTTTATATGCGCTTGAATGACGATGAAAAAACCGTCCGTGCAATGGATATCCTTGCACCAAAAATTGGTGAAATTATTGGCGGTTCACAAAGAGAAGAACGTTTAGATGTTCTAGAACGCCGTATTTTAGCGCAAGGTATGCAGCCGGAAGACTTGTGGTGGTATCTGGATTTACGCCGTTATGGTACTGTCCCTCACGCTGGTTTTGGCTTAGGTTTTGAACGACTCGTACAATTTATGACAGGTATGGGTAATATTCGTGATGTGATTCCTTTCCCTCGCACACCGCAAAATGCTGAGTTTTAGCACCAGCCTCAATTTCTAGAATTAGACAGATAAAACCCGCCAATGCGGGTTTTATCTTTTAGTTAAATTTCAGATTCTGAAATCTCTTTTTGTAAAGCCTGAACTTGCTCAAGAGATAATTCAGTTACTTGAGCAATTTGCTCTAGACTCATACCAATTTCCAGCAAATTTAAAGCCAACTTTCTTGTTGTTTCGGCTTTACCTTCGGCTTTACCTTCGGCTTTGCCTTCTTGGAGAATTTCTTGATAAATCACTGATTCACGCATAATCTCACTCCTTAAGATTCTGCTAATTACATCTTTGTTTAAGACAAGGCCTGCTAAAATCGCAGTTGCTGCTACTATGTTTCTTTGTAGTTTTTGGTCTGTAATTGCCTCAACTGCTTTCGCTACTTGGGTTAATACCATTGTAGGATCTTCAGTCTGACTTAGGACGGCAAAGGGCAACAAACCGGGAGCAGCAATAAACCTATCTGTAGGTTGTTCCCATAGACGTATTACCTCAAACTCATGGTAAGTCTTTTCTAATCTAAAATCGGTTTTAGTGATTAATGGTGAAGCTGTTTTTCTCAAATAAATCACTACTTGATGCATTTGTTTTTGAGGAAAACGGCGATACAACCTCACCCGATAATCTAACATCCGAAAGGGTATATTTTCATCTGCGTCGGTTTGAAACTCAGTATGGAGAACTAAGTCATCTGATTGCATCAATATTAACGAATCAGCGCGAATAGGTTCGTTTGATAATTCTGTAGGGCTAATTTCTGTTAGTTTAGTTGGTGAACCTAGTAACCATGTTGCTAAGTCATCTTTAAAGTTTTCGGCAATGAATTTGCAGATGTTGTCATACATGACAAGTTTAAAGAAATGCGATTACGTATTATTTGGAAATATTATTAGAAATATTATAATTCCCTTAAACTATACGTTCATTTCCGTAGAGTTTTTTTTATAATACTTAATTTAAGGTGGGAGTATCCCAGGTTTTAAAATAGAACACAGATGGTTCGCGTGACACATTTACGCCCTTCTGCGTTTAAAAATGAAATGAAACATTGAAGATACTCCCTAATTTGGGTTTGTCTATGATCGCTCTTTTCTCTTTTTACGTACCAAATTTAATGCGATAATACCTACACTTCGACAGGGATAACCACAAAATAAATGAAGATTGGCGACCCCAAGTTTTCACCAATCTACCCTTAAACTACAGGACTTAATAGGTTAAGCTATCAGCTGTCAGCAGTCAGTTCATTATGGTAAAGCTGACGGCTGAAGGCTGATAGCTATTTACGCCATTTGATTTTCAATCGCCCACCGCGCTAATTCAGTGCGGTTGTGGAGATTGGTTTTGCCCAACATATTAGAAACGTGGCTTTCAACGGTACGCTGACTAACATTTAATTCTTCAGCGATTTCTCTGTTAGCTAGACCTCTAGCTACAAACTGCACTACCTTCAGCTCAGTTGGAGTTAATTGCACATCGAAGGGAACTTGGATACGAGAACCGTTTTCTCCTCCTTTGGTTTGGTGTTCCTTCCAACGGATAGTTTGCTTCAGGGAAGATTCTACCTGCGCTACGAGTTCTTCTGGTTCAAAAGGCTTGACCATATAGACATCCGCGCCTTTATTTAGACCTTTAACTCGGTCTGCACTTTGCCCTTTGGCCGACAGGAAAAGGACAGGAATCCAACTGGTGCGTTCGTTTTGCCGGACTTGTTCTACAAAGGTATATCCATCCATTTCCGGCATCATCACGTCACAGATGATCATGTCTGGAACATCATGTTCGAGAATCTCTAAAGCTTCTCGACCATTTTCTGCGGTGATGACTTCATATCCTCTGAATTCCAGATAGTCCTTCACCAGCAAGATGAGGTTAGGGTCGTCATCAATAAGTAGAAGTCGTTTGTGATCTTTCATGCTGGGCTCTTTCATAGCAGTGGCACTTGTCGCGCTTCGATCCATCAAGGTCTTGAATGGTTATCCTTATATGGTGGATTGTTGAGATGTTGTCATTTTTCCCACTTAACTTACCCTTGCTTAACTTGAAGTCTCACAATTAGTTTCCACTTTCTGTAAGACTGCTAGCTCATTAGCAATATTCCAGTAAGGATACGTAGAGCAGTAGTATTTATAATGCGCTATTATATATCCCTTTGAAAGTGGCGGGTGAAAAAACACTGATTAAATAATAATCTTTCTAGTTCACACTAGTTCACTCAGTAAGTGTTGGCTTATGATGACCCTAGGTGTCAAACAACCCGCACTTCCATTGGCTTACTACTCTACAATACCCTGCCGATGTTCAGCCTTAATCTTAAGATGTTTACAAGTAAGTAGGGGAGTTGTTGGCAAAGGATGGGTTAAAAACGCATATTCTTTCACCACCATTATGCCTATCAAGTGTTCTTGGACGATCCGCTCAATAACCTCCGGGTTTGCTTGGCGATACCAGACACTATCCGGGTAGACAACTATTATCTATCTAGAACAACAAACTCGCAAGTAAAAAACTTGTATTTTGTTGCACCAGGTCACTGTATTGTTACTCATCAAGCGGTTCGCTGATTACTGTTCTATACTAATTTCCCCACTTTGCAAATAAAGTTGACCATATAAAAATATTCGTAACTTATGGAAAAGAACCTGAAAAATACTAATAATTAAGGATTTTTACTTACGGAATTAATACGGAGTGTATATACGGGGACTGATAATTTGTAATGGACTTCTCTACGTTCTCTCCGAGAGGCTACGCCAACGCGCAGCGTGTCGGAGACAGACACTCCGTGAACGCTAACGTAATTCGTAATGGGCTACGCTCTAAGCGCAGCTATGCCGCAGGCTTTACGTAATGGACTAACGTCCCGCTCCGCTAACGTAATTGGGCATTTAGGGATAGGAAATATTATCTACCCTAGTCATCTGTCACCTGTCACCTGTCACCTGTCACCTCCTCTCCTACCTAGTTCGGAAACCCGTACACCTGAAAACATTGCCATTGGGGGGTAGTTTTCGATAGATTAGCACTCAGGAGTTGAGAGTGCTAACTCTGGAGAAATAAAAAATATGGCAGCTGTATCTCTAAGTGTATCCACAGTAAAACCTTTAGGCGATCGCGTTTTCGTAAAAGTGAGCGCGTCTGAAGAAAAAACCGCAGGTGGTCTTTATTTACCCGACACCGCGAAAGAAAAGCCCCAAGTAGGTGAAGTAGTCGCCCTTGGACCTGGCAAGCGTAATGACGACGGTAGCCGTCAAGAATTGGAAGTAAAAGTTGGCGATAAAGTGCTGTACTCCAAGTACGCTGGCACAGATGTCAAGCTCGGAACTGAAGAATACGTACTGCTTTCTGAAAAAGACATTTTAGCAGTCGTGAACTAATTGGGAATGGCGCATAGGTCATAAGAATCAAAACCAATGCCCAATGCCCAACCTCCAATCAATTATTCCAGACCAATTTGACATAACTTCCTGAGATTGAGACACCTATGGCAAAGCGCATTATTTACAACGAAAACGCCCGTCGCGCCTTAGAGCGTGGTATTGACATTCTAGCTGAGGCTGTAGCTGTTACCCTTGGCCCCAAAGGTCGTAACGTAGTTCTAGAAAAGAAATTTGGCGCGCCCCAAATCGTTAACGATGGTGTCACCATCGCTAAAGAAATCGAATTAGAAGATCATATTGAAAACACTGGTGTTGCTTTGATTCGTCAAGCTGCATCTAAAACTAACGACGCAGCAGGCGATGGTACAACCACCGCGACTGTATTGGCTCATGCCATTGTTAAAGAAGGTTTGCGGAACGTAGCAGCAGGTGCTAACGCAATTCTATTGAAGCGCGGTATTGATAAAGCTACCAACTTCTTGGTAGAAAAAATTAAAGAACACGCTCGCCCTGTAGAAGATTCTAAAGCGATCGCGCAAGTTGGGTCAATCTCTGCCGGTAACGACGATGAAGTCGGTCAGATGATTGCCCAAGCAATGGACAAAGTAGGTAAGGAAGGCGTTATCTCTCTAGAAGAAGGTAAGTCAGTAACTACCGAACTGGAAATTACCGAAGGGATGCGCTTTGACAAAGGCTATATTTCCCCCTACTTCGCTACCGACCCAGAACGGATGGAAGCGATTTTCGATGAGCCTTACCTGTTGTTGACAGATAAGAAAATTGCTCTGGTACAAGATTTAGTACCCGTTCTAGAGCAAGTAGCTCGCGCCGGTCGTCCCCTGGTGATTATCGCTGAAGATATCGAAAAAGAAGCTTTAGCAACCCTAGTAGTTAACCGTCTACGCGGTGTACTCAACGTTGCGGCTGTAAAAGCTCCTGGTTTTGGCGATCGCCGCAAGGCTATGCTAGAAGATATCGCCATCCTCACCGGCGGTCAATTAATCACCGAAGATGCTGGTCTGAAGCTGGACAACACCAAGCTAGAAAGCCTGGGTAAAGCTCGCCGCGTCACCATTACCAAAGACAGCACCACAATTGTGGCTGAAGGTAACGACGTTGCTGTTAAGGCTCGTGTTGAACAAATTCGTCGTCAACTGGAAGAAACCGAATCTTCCTACGACAAAGAAAAACTCCAAGAGCGTTTGGCTAAACTCTCTGGTGGTGTAGCTGTGGTGAAAGTAGGCGCAGCTACCGAAACCGAAATGAAAGACAAGAAGCTCCGCCTAGAAGATGCTATCAACGCAACCAAGGCTGCTGTTGAAGAAGGTATCGTTCCTGGTGGTGGTACAACTTATGCTCACCTCACCCCAGACTTAGAAGCTTGGGCTAACAGCAACCTCAAAGATGAAGAGTTGACTGGTGCTTTGATTGTCGCTCGTGCATTACCCGCACCTCTGAAGAGAATTGCTGAAAATGCAGGTCAGAATGGTGCTGTTATTGCTGAACGTGTCAAAGAAAAAGCATTCAATGTTGGTTTCAATGCTGCAACCAACGAATTCGTAGATATGTTCGATGCTGGTATTGTTGACCCCGCGAAAGTAACTCGTTCTGCTCTGCAAAACGCTGCTTCTATCGCTGGAATGGTGTTGACAACCGAGTGCATCGTTGTTGACAAGCCAGAACCAAAAGATGGCGCACCTGCTGCGGCTGGTGCTGGCGGCGGTGACTTCGATTACTAATATTCTGTAGTCACATAAGTTAAAAAAACAGCTGCTTCCTTTGTGGAGGCGGCTATTTTTTTGTGTCAAAATTCAGGTTTTTTAAACGAGAAAATAACGAATTAATAATGTTAAAGGAATTGCTATTTAATAATATACTGATCAAGTTTGCACTCTAAGTTTACTAAGTATGGAAGATTACCAAGCCGCTTTTATGCACCGGCACCTTGATACTGAAACACTATGTCAGACTGGAAGGAAAGTAGCAGCTATGCACTTTGGAGGTGTAACTATTGAGTGTTTATTAAAAGCAATGATTTTTGCTACATTACCAAAGGGTGCAACTCAGGAATGGAAGACAGATTCTACTAATCCTGGGCATACTATTACTAATCCTGGACATAGTTACATAGAAGCATTAAACCGGCACAATCGACTTAAATCTAGAATTGCTAATTTTCCTGCAGTGCGAAAGTGGCTTGATGAAGTGGAAAATCCAAATAGTCAAAATTTTATAGATATGCGTTATTCTGGCCTTGAGCCTGATGATGAAAGTTACAAACGCTGGTTAAAAGCCTATCTGAGTCTCAACGGGTGGTTACAGAAGCAAACTACTCAACTTTAAAGAGGTGGTTAAATGCAGGAAAATTGGCAGATTTTGCTAAAGCAGGAAATTACAAACCAGTATGTGCATAATTCACAAGAATGGATTGATTTAAATATTTCTACATCAGGTTTATTGAATTTGACGATTGTGAGTGAAGAATTTATTAATTTATCTATTCCTCAACGCAAAGAACAAATTTATAATTTATTTAAATCACAAGTTCCTCATTTATCTCCTGGGTTTATTTCCCTATATACTCCTCAAGAAGCAGATTCACTAAATCTTTCAGCACCACAGGCTTTTAATACAGCTTCAGTAAAAACTTGGCAAGATTTAGCAATTCAAGCAGCTAATCCGCAAAATCAACCTCAACTTCCCCAGCATGAACCCAGTTTACCCAGAACCGTAACTTTTTATTCCTTTAAAGGAGGAGTAGGACGTACTACAGCATTAACTCATGTTGCTTGGATTTTAGCAATGCGTGGTCGTAAAGTTGTAGTTGTGGATTTAGATTTAGAAGCACCTGGATTGAGTACAGCATTCAACCTCAAACCACAACCCAAGTATGGAATTGTTGACTATTTTTATGAACGTTCCTACCTACCAGCAGGAGTAGAACCAAGTATTTCAATTGCTGAAATATTTGGAGAAGTGAGAATAACTAACGCCATAGGACGATTATTTGTTGTTCCTGCTGGCTATCTTAATCTTGATTATGTCTCGAAAGTTGATGATCTTCATGCTAATACTGTTATTGATGGAGATCAAAATCTTTGGTCTATTTTCAAGCGAGAAATTTACGAACAATTGAAACCTGATATACTCTTAATTGATTCGAGAACTGGAATTAATCAATGGGGAGCTTTATCATTAATCCAAGCGGCTGATGAAGCAATTATCTTTCTTTTCCCTAATGAACAAAATAAACAAGGAATAGAAGTACTTTTGCAATCACTTCAAAGCCTTAAGGATTTATCAATTAATTTTGTTTTTTCTCCTGTACTTGACAGTGATCATAAAGCTGTTTCATCAAAAATAATTAATATTTGGAAATCATTACTCAACAAAATAAAGACAGAACTAAATGAACATTATGAAACGGATGAGGATGAGTCTGATTTAGAAAATCATCAAAATTTAATAGAAGAACCATTAGTAATTCCTTACTTTACGCCCATTGCTGTAGCTGATAATTATCCTGTACCAGCTTTTCTAGATTACTATAATAAAATTGCTAACTTGATTGATGAAGAAACTGATGAAATCGAACGCAAAAATATTTTAACTAATTCAGAGAAACGCTGGGAAATCATTGAAACTCTGCAATTTCCTGAAGTAAATGCTGCCGATCAAAGACAGGATTTAAGCTTACTATTTCAGCGTACAACTGATTTTGAAAGATTTTTAGACGATACAACCTGCTTAATTAGAGGACGAAAAGGAACAGGTAAAACTGCTTTGTATTGGCTTGTTTTAAAACACAAAAATCTCGCTCAAAAACTAGCTCATGGACGGTTAGATAG
Organism: Anabaena sp. CCY 9402-a; assembly: GCF_963920945.1. Taxonomy (NCBI): domain Bacteria; kingdom Bacillati; phylum Cyanobacteriota; class Cyanophyceae; order Nostocales; family Nostocaceae; genus Anabaena; species Anabaena sp. CCY 9402-a. Next base: position 39,449 of record NZ_CAWUDL010000020.1, on the reverse strand, counting down.
TACTATATTTGTGTCAGCGCATGGGAGATTTCAAGAAAGTCGCCCATCTCGTGAGGAATTCCAATTTATCCATCAGAATTTGCAGCCAAAAAGTGGAACATGGGAAGCTTTCTGGAGGGCTTATTTATTACTTAGATGTCATCAGGAAAATTTATTTAAGTTTCCTAGAGGTAAGAAAGGTGAAAAATTTAGTGAACTGAAACAAATTATCAATAATTTACCTAGAGGAACATGGCAGTCTGAATGCACTCAAGCTTTGTTAGAATTATCCACTAATTTTGAACTACGTCTCATAGTCAAAGATGCCATCAACATTCTTCTTAATGAAGAAGCTAAAAATAATTCTCAAAAATTGTGGTTTCTTTACGATGATTTAGATGAAGATTTTCCTGAAGTAGGAGGAGTAAGACAGCAAGCACTCACTGGCTTATTTCAATTAGTTCAATCTTGTGATGCTAACAGATTAACAGAAATTAGATTTAAAATTTTCTTGAGAGAAGATATATGGAATCGTTTAAGTTTTGACAATAAAAGTCATTTTACTGGCCGGGATATTATCTTACAATGGGCTAAGATTGATTTTTTACGGTTAGCACTTCGTCAAGCAATACAATCTGAACCTTTCAAAAAATTAGTTGATCGAGTTGCTCCTATTCCTATTGAAAGTATTGATCAAGCTAGCGAGGAAGCGATTGATAAAGCATTAGAGTTACTGTGGGGAAGTCGTCGCAGAGGTGGAAATAGAGCTAAAAATGTATCTCGATGGGTTTATGAACGATTAACAGATTCAAGTGGTACTACTTTTCCTAGAAGTTTAAGTATATTACTCAAAGGAGCAAAAGAACAAGAATTAACTTATAAAGGAAAATCATCAATTAAACTGCGTACAGACCGATTACTCCAAGGGAATTCTCTGGAATTTGGCTTGAAAAAAGCATCAGAAAAACGCTGCGAAGAAATTAAAGAGGAATATCCTGATTTAATTAAATTTTTTGATTCTCTCAAAAACGTATCAGCTTTTTTAGAGAAAGAACCATTACAAAAAATATGGCAGGAATCAGCACATGATATAGCAGAATTTGAAGAGTTTGCTTCTTTTTTAAGTGAGATTGGTATTATTGAATGGCGCGAAAAAGAGGAACGCTATAAGGTTGCTGATATTTATGCCTATGGCTTTGGAATGGATCGTAGAGGAGGATTATAAAAATATTTTTAACTTTATATTTCTGGTTGTCTATAAATTCTTGCAGGTTTACGGTTTGAGAAAGATTTGATTCGCCATCAATTAATATGATGTCGCTGTTTTAAATAGAGTGATGTCTACGATGGCTACACCTACGCACTTTTTAAAATGAAAAAAGTAGCTGAGTAAAAACAGCTACTTTTCTATGAGGATTAAACTACCATTTGTATTTAATCCAGTCGTAAATCTCTAAGTATTCTTCCCCTGGTTGATTCCAAGAGTAGTCATACTTCATACCCTGAATCGCTAGTTTTTGAAACTCTTCAGGGGACTTATACCACAAATCAATTGCCCGATTCATGGCTGATTCTAAAGCCTGGTTATCTGTCTGATAAAACACATAACCATTGCGTTTTTCTGGTGGGAGATTTTGGTCGTAGTCTCGGTCAAATACTGTATTCACTAGTCCGCCGACACCGCGCACAATGGGGACAGTACCATACTTCAAACCAATCATTTGAGTTAAACCACAGGGTTCATAATTGCTGGGGACAACAATCATATCTGCCCCTGCATAAATGAGGTGAGATAGTTCTTCATTAAAGCCCAGTTCTAAATGTACATCTGGGTTATTATTCAAAAATTCTTTTTCATGGCGGAAATGAGCGTTGATTCCCGCTTCTGTTGCAGAACCTAGTAATACAAATTGTGCTTCTTTATTCAAAGCATGATAAATTGCATGGTGGACAAGATGCACACCTTTTTGATGATCTAATCTTCCGATGTAGGCGATGATTGGTTTATCAGAGGGGCGGAGCAATAGTTGCTCGCGCAAAGCTTTTTTGTTATATAGTTTTTGTTCAAAATCATCTTCGTTATAGTTGTGGGATATGTAACGGTCAATTTCTGGATTCCAAAAATCGTAATCTATACCGTTCAGCACCCCTTTAAATTTTTCTCGGTGCAAATGCAAAGTATGACCTAAACCACAGCCAACTTCTGTATGTTGAGCCTCTAAAGCATGGTTAGGCGAAACTGTGGTGACTGCATTTGAGTAAACAATTCCCCCTTTCATATAGTTCAAAGCGAAGGGGTTAAAGTCGTCTTGCAACTTGTCGGATTGGAAGTAATAGGACTCTCGATTTAAACCTGTAGCCCAGAGAGTTTTGACACCACCAATTCCTTGATGCTTAAAGTTGTGGATGGTGTAGCAAACTCGTTGATGATCCATGCCATGATATTTGTAAATCTCATAGAGCATGACGGGAACTAACCCTGTTTGCCAATCATGGCAATGGATAATACCAGGACGCTTATTGCTTTGATGGAGAAATTCTAAAGCGGCTTTGCTGAAGAAGGCAAAGCGCATATCGTCATCATCACAACCGTAATAGCAACCGCGATTGAAGAAGTTGTCTTCAGAGTGGGGTTCGATGAAGAAACAGACTCGCCCATGTACCCAACCACAATACACGGTGCAGTGAATAGCCCCACCATACCAAGGCACAGACAAGTTTAAGTAAGCCTCATGTAGCCCCCAAATATGGTCGTAGCGCATACAATCATACTTGGGTAAAATCAGTTCGACGCAATTGCCCCGAATGTCTAATTCTCGACTCAAACCGTAAACGACATCCCCTAAACCTCCTGCCTTAATTACAGGAGCGCATTCCGAGGCAATCTGTACGATGTACATCCGTAGTCCTCGCTTTACAAAAGTTTATCTTACTATACATCTCAGTATATGCAAGATGTACTCATTGACAAGCGAGTGTTTGAATGATAGATGCTAATATTTACCGGAAAACTGGATTTAGCTCGCGGATGTTCAAGATTTCTTGACTTATTGAGAGTGGTAATTTAAACGCGGAGGTACGCAGGGAGAGCCAATTAGAGTTTATCTTTTGCTCCTAGCATTTGGAGTATTTTTTCTGCGTTATCTAAGTCACCAACTAGACGGCGAATTGGGTGAGGCCAAACTTTGACTAGGGTTGGGGTGGCGGATACTTGATCGATTTCTGCTTGTTCTGGATTAGTTAAGACATCAATCACTTTCATTGTGTAAGGATATCCTAGCGATCGCTCTAATTGTTCATGTAAATTCTTGAGAATACGCTCTGTGTTAGCACTGTGTCCGGCGACGAACAAACGCAGAACATAAGTTTTGATTTGGGCTTTTTGTACTGCCTTAGCTGATGGATGATATCTTGGGACTGGTTCGGAAAGGTCTAAATTGATAATTAAGTCGTGGTCTTCCCAGAGTTGGGGAAATGCAGCGCGATAAGTGGACAATACCATGCGATCGCACAACCCATCTTGCCAAGGTGCAGGTTGCCAAACCAAGTCACCTGTATCAAAAATCGCATTTAGTACAGCCTGATGTTTCATTACTACGGGGTAAGCTTCCGCAAAGGTTTTCACCTGCTGCGTTTGCGGATCTAACCAGTGGTCAATTGTGGCTGTATAACAAGGAACTAGAAAGTGGGGCGGTTCTGGTAAGTCGAGAATTTCCTGTAAAGCAGTACATAAATGAGAATGCCATCGACCTTGCTTGTTTGAGTCGATGCAGTAAATTAAATCTCCTCCCGGTGTAAATAGGGCAATTCCCTTAAATAACTGAGGTTGAAATAGTGTATCTGTAGTCAAGTTAATTAGTTAGTTCTCGGAACTGGGCATGGGGCATAGGGCATGGGGTATGGGGCATTGGGGTAAAATTTCTTTCTTATACACCCTTATACCCTTACACCCCTACACCGCTACTCTCTTAGACTCGTCCTCGAAGGAATTGAGCCATTTCGTTAGGTGTTGGCGACATTTCTAAGGCTGTTTCTTCAGTGATGCGACCCTCTTGATAGAGGTTGAGCAATGACTGATTCATCGTAATCATACCGTCAAAACCAGCTTGCTTCATCAATTCGGTAATTTCATCATACTTACCATCTTTGACCCATTCTTTGACTGCCTCTGTATTAATCAGGACATCATGGAAAGCTGCCCGCTTACCGTCGGTTGTCCGACACAAACCTTGGGCAATAACTGCTACTAAAGATTCAGCCAGTGCTACTCGCATAGCATCTTGTTCTTCACCTGAGTACAGGTTCAAAATCCGTTCAATAGTTTTTACTGCACTATTGGTGTGTAGCGTTCCCATCACCAAGTGACCAGTCTGAGCCGCTTTTAAGGCTGTGTTGACTGTTTCTTTGTCCCGCATTTCACCTACCAGAATTAAATCTGGATCTTCCCGCAAGGCTGCTTTTAAAGCATTGTCGAATTTTCGGGTGTGCATTCCTACTTCCCGTTGCTTAACTAAAGACTTACGGCTTTGATGCACAAATTCTACTGGGTCTTCAATAGTAATAATGTGTTTAGGCATTTCCCTATTGATGTAATCAATCATAGCTGCCATCGTTGTCGATTTACCTGAACCAGTAGGCCCAGTCACCAAAATTAAGCCTTTGTGATAATGACAAATATCTCGAAATATGGGGGGTAATCTCAACTGATCAATAGATAGGATTTTTAAAGGAATCAACCGTAGCACCATTGCATGGCCTTTGAGAGAGTCAAAGACGTTAATCCGTACACGGGCAAATTCATATTGGGTAGCACCATCAAATTCCAAGTGTTCTTGAAATCGTTGAATTTCCGGCTCAGTTATGATCTCTCGTAACCAACTCATGAAAGTTGGTTTGTCGGTTTCTGGATAATCAGTTGGGCTAATTTCTCCTCGGCTACGGAAGCGAGGTATTTCACCTACTCCCAAGTGAATATCAGAATATCCATTATCAAAGGCTTCTTTAATAATTTCCGCTAAAGTTAGCCCCGAAGTGGTAGCACTACTAGCAACAGGCATTGGTGGCGGCGTTCCAGGACGATGAGCCGCCGCAGGTGCAGGACTTGGGGGTGGTGGTACAGCTTGTCCAGCACTTCTATTAACTGACGACATATCCAAAGTTTGTGTATGTTGGCGTTGCGTCATGACTGTAGGTGGTGGTGGCGGTAGTGGCGGTGCTGGTGGCACATTCCGAGCAACAACAGGATTGGGATTCGCTGGATGCTGTGATTCTGTCATATATCTTTAATATCTCGCAGTTGAACTATTCAATGAAGAAAAAGACGAGGTAAAACGTTCTGAAGCTTCTCAGTAAGCCAATTTTAGGTTTCTGATTAATTGGCAGCTTTTAGTAATATTCCGTTACATCTCGTCTAGGATATTTGTATAACTTATGACGTTAATTTATAAAAGAAAAAATTGTAACCTCCTATCTAAACTGGTTTATCCTAAGAGTTTCCTAAAAAACCTCAGTAAATGTATTGTTAAAGTAAAGTATTTTTTTACGCAAAAAAATTGATGTGAATTAGGAATATGAATCTTAAATGAGAGGACTTTATCTATGGCGACTATAAGTAACTAGCAATTAACAGCAGAATCATCTGTAGATAATTTGTTGAGCGACCTGAGAGAATTATGAGAAGCATCGGCATTTTTCATAAGAAATGTTAAGCAAAATCTAACTCAAGAGTTGGAATCAAACTTTTTGGTCAAATGACTTTTGTCCACTATTCCTCAAGACAGATATCGAAAGCGAGATTTATGATGAAATGTGAACTTAAATTTACATTCATAGTTGCAAAAAATTAATTGTAAAGTTTAATAAATAAACGCTCATTTTCTCGGACTGGTTTTATATACTGAAACTTCATTGAATCATTCAGTTGCTTGCCAAAAGCGAGATATTACTGAAAATAAATTTTGCTGTGTACTTAGGAGGAAACGTTATGGTTTTGGCTCAGAGTTCTAATCTCGGAAAGACCTACTCCTTGTTGATGATTAAAAGTTTTTTGATATGGACTTTTACATTGGCAGTATGCTTGTTGGTTGTCGGATTTCCATTAGTTGTGTTGATGGCTACTGTCGGATGTTTGTTGTCAATTGTGCTGCAATCTGTAATGCCTGTTAGCGCAGTTTTACTTGTTGCAGGCGGCTTGATTATGTTGAATGTCATGGCTGTATTGATTGCGGCAGGTGTGCTGACCTTTAAGGGTGTACATCCAAAAGAAATTCAATGGTTAAGCTGGTTGCACGGAGGAGAAGCAGAGCAGATGCAGACCACTGTATATGCAGCTTGCCCACTAACTTGTGATTCCAAACTATAGTCATCCTGAAAAATTCGACCAAAAGCATCTGCCCGGTTCAGCCGGGTTTTTTCGTGTTTGGAGGGAATTAGGGGATAGGGGACAGGGGACAGGTGACAGGGAAATAACTATTGACTAATGATTATTGACTAATGATTATTGACTAATGATTATTAACTAATAACTAATGACTAATGACTAATGACTAATCAAAAATCTATTTACATTATCTTAGGAACACGTCCAGAGGCGATTAAGTTAGCTCCGGTGATTCAGGTTTTCCAGAAATCGCCTGACTTTGATTTGCGGGTGATTTTAACTGGACAGCATCGGGAGATGGTTGAACAAGTGATGCAGTTGTTCAACTTGAAGGCAGATTATGATTTAGAGATTATGCAGCCTCAACAATCTCTAAGTGATATCACTTGCCGCAGTTTGCGAGGTTTAGAAAAGTTATTCCTGGAAAATAAGCCAGATTTAGTCATAGTACAAGGTGACACGACTACGGCTTTTGCCGCAACTTTAGCAGCGTTTTATCAAAAAATACCTGTTGGTCATGTCGAAGCAGGCTTAAGAACTGATGATTTATTTAATCCTTACCCAGAGGAAGCTAATCGGCGGTTAATTTCGCAACTCACCCAGTTACACTTTGCGCCGACTGCGTTGGCTGTGGAAAACTTAGAGCGTTCTGGGGTTTTGGGTGAAATTCATTTGACGGGGAATACAGTTATTGATGCGCTGTTAAATGTGGCTGCGACTCAACCGGCTTGTAATGTGCCTGGTTTAGATTGGGATTCCTACCGTACTTTGCTGGCTACTGTGCATCGCCGAGAGAATTGGGGAGAACCATTACAAGCGATCGCCCAAGGTTTTTTACAAATCTTAAATAAGTTTCCCGATACGGCTTTGCTGTTACCCTTACACCGCAACCCTACTGTGAGAGAACCTTTGCAAGCATTATTGGGGAATCATCCGCGAGTGTTTTTAACAGAACCTCTAGATTATGCGGAATTAGTAGGAGCAATTGGGCGATCGCATTTTCTACTGACTGACTCCGGTGGTTTACAAGAAGAAGCACCCAGTCTAGGAAAACCAGTCTTAGTTCTCAGAGAAACGACTGAAAGACCAGAAGCTGTGGCTGCGGGTACAGCAAAACTGGTCGGGACTGCTAGTGATAGCATTGCATCTGCTGCCGATGAGTTACTGAGTAACCCAGTAGCGTATGAAACGATGGCTAACGCTATTAATCCCTTTGGGGATGGTCATGCAGCAGAATACATCTTGCAGATTGTTCAAAAATACTTTGGGTTGGGCTAAAAACTTAAGACGTTGCAATGCAACGTCTCTATTCACCCATAACGCTAAGAACTGTATCTTATTGTATTCTGCCTTCCTTAACTATCCTCTTAATAATGCACTGCGAGTTTGAGGGCCAACTACGCCATCTACACGCAAGTTGTTATTGGCTTGAAATTCCCTGACTCGCCGAGTAGTCACAGGGCCGTAATAACCAGTGGGTTCAATTCCGAGAACTTTCTGCACTTCTGATACAGCCTGACCTTTAGAGCCAAGACTCAGCGTTATAGGGCCGCCAGTCGGTGTAATAGTTGTAGTAGGTGTCGAAGCGGTTCTAAATAAAGCACTGCGTGTTTGAGGTCCGACTATGCCATCTACACGCAATTTATTATTGGCTTGAAACTCCCTAACTCGTCGAGCAGTTACAGGCCCATAATAACCTGTAGCATTAATCCCTAGAACTTTCTGCACTTCTGACACAGCTTGACCTCTAGAGCCAACAGTGAGGATGACACGTCCACCAACCCCGGCACGATTCATCGGTTTGGTCGGACTAGTCGTAGAAGTGGTAGACATACTACTCACCCAGTTTGCAGATACATATCTGTTGGTAGATAGGCGAGCAAAACCATTTACTGTCCCAGTGGTTGCAATTTGAGTACCGTTAGGTAAACAATCGACAACTTTCGATTTGGGGTTGGGATCTACACGCACATTGAGACAAGTGCCATTAGTTCTGACATAGGCGGCTAAAGCTGCTGGTGTTTGAGTAATAGCCGAGAACAATACCATGCAGCCTGCTAAAGACAACCAAGCCGAAGATTTCAGGACTTTATGCCAATTTAAATCAAATTTGGGAAACTCGTAGTCGATATATTCTGCCTGACCATTTGCCTCTTCGTTGGCAATAACCATAGAGGAATAAGCGAGATATTCCATTGGTGAACACCTTATATTTGGTAAAGTTTAAAAGCGTACAGACGATATTGAGTTTGTGTATTTTTAACTACTCTATATCATAAAGCGTTTTATTGTTGGTATGATCAAGAAATCAGAAAATTTATAACAATCTTTGCAGAAACAATTCGCGATCGCGCTAGTAATTTTCAGTGTTATCATTGGCTTGAGGGACTCTGCACACTTGGATTTTTTCAGATTAATTAGATTGAGACAAAAGTCATAAAATCTTAATTCCTCTCATCACAAAAAAACTATTTTTTTCATTTATTAAAAGTAAAAAAAACATCGGTACGAATCTGACTACCATTACGCCACACTTCTACTTTGTCTGGACTGACTAAGTAAGAGAAACTACCGTTATCTGCTTGATATTGATTTTGACCAATGTTCCAAGCTGGTATCTTGACTGGTTGTTGAGGGTCTTGTTTTAACTGACCAATATAGAATAACTGACTGTTTTCTTGGCAGACTTTGACGAATGTATTTTTGGTTTCACCTTGTAAGACTGTGACACCATTGCATTTGGTATCTGTCACAGGTGCAAGAGTTACGGGAATTGGTATAGCTTGGGAAGGTGAAACGGCTTGTGCTACTGGGGGTGTAGTAATTGGTCGGGGTTTATTAACTTGATAACCGCCAGCCGCAGATGGATAACTCTGTGGTGAGGGAATATTGCTAGCGATAGAAGATGCTAGTAAATGCTGAGGATCAGCAGCAACTCGACCATTGGGATAAATTTCAAAATGTAAGTGAGGTGCAGTGCTATTTCCGGTAGATCCCATCTCAGCAATAATTTGGCCTTGTTTCACCTGTTGACCTTTGCTGACTAATAAACGACGGTTATGACCGTACACTGTTACACTACCGTTATGATGTTTAATTTCTATAGCATTACCTAATCCCCATTCATCCCATCCTGATTTCACTACTGTTCCCGCCGCCGCCGCCATAATTGGCGTTCCAGATGGTGCAGCGATATCAATACCTTCATGTCGATACTTGTGGAAGCCTTGAGAAATATATCCTTTTGTTGGCCAAATCAAGTTAGCAATAGTTAGAGGTGTTTGTTGAATTGCGACTTGAGTGAAAGCGGTGCTATTGGTGATGAGTACAGTGCTGAATGATATTAATGCCATCAAGCCATAAGTACAGGCTTGTAAGATAGTATTTTTTCTCACAAGTGTTAATCCTTGCAAATATAGTTTAAATAGTCTGTATATATTCGTTTGTTCAAGATAACACTGGAAATAACAGGATAAAATCCGTAAAATTTATTACTTTTATGGATGCTGCGTACTACATAGACGGAGATTGTGCTGAGAAAGTGTCAGGGAGCGATAATTTGTGCAAGAATAGCGAAAAAAAAGATCCCCGACTTCTCAAAGAAGTCGGGGATCTGAATGACATCTGAATGACGTGTAAGGGAACACTAACAGCGACACCTTATATTTCCACCTATGCCAAAACGCGACATTTCCCTGCAAATGGGAAACTTTTATCATGTTTACAATCGGGGGAATAATCGCCAAAATATTTTCTTCGAGCGTGAGAATTATATTTATTTTCTCAGATTGGTCAGAAAACATCTCATCAGTAATGCGGTAGATATTATCGCTTATTGTTTAATGCCCAATCATTATCATTTTTTAGTTTACCTCAGAGATGAAACCCTCTCTGATGCCATGAAATCTCTCTCACTTGCCTATACAAAAGCAATTAATAAAAAAAAGGTTTAATCGTTCTGGAGTGTTATTTCGGGACGCTTCCAAAGTCTCCATGTTTCACAAACTGATTATCTGATCAATCTTTCCCATTACATCCATCTGAATCCAGTAAAAGCAGGATTAGTACAGCAACCTGAAGAATGGGAGTTTTCTAGTTGTTTAGATTATGTCGGTTTACGAGCAGGAATACTACCCAAGACAGAGTATATTAAGAAGCAGATTCAGGAAGAGTCAGCCTATCAGCAATTTTTGGTGGATCATAGCCTACCTAACAGTCTTGGTTTCCAGAAACTGCTGCTAGATGACTAGATCCCCGACTTCTTTAAGAAGTCGGGGATCTGACTAAATTATTGATTAGTTAATATCAGCTTTGGTTCTAGATTCTCTGCTTCAGGTTCTGGCAAGCCGTACATTGATCTGTATAGTCGGTCGTATTCTTTGCCAGATTTGTACCAGCTGAAGTCTTGATTCATGCCACGTTTTTGTAGTTCTTGCCATTGGGGTTTATATCGGAAACCTTCCCAAGCGCGAATCATACAGGTGAATAAATCTAGTGGTTCATAGCGGTCAAAGCAATAGCCTGTACCAGCATCATTCATGGGGTCATGGTGGGATACGGTGTCAACTAGTCCACCGGTGCGGCGAACGATGGGGACGCTACCGTAGCGTAAAGCCATCATTTGACTGATACCACAGGGTTCAAAACGGCTAGGCATTAAGAAGGCATCTGTACCGGCGTAAATGCGACGGGACAGAGGATCGTTATATAGTAGGTAAGTGGCCATGCGTCCGGGATAGCGCGAGGCTAATTGCCACATTTGGGTTTCATAGTAGCGATCGCCTGTTCCCAACAAAACGAACTGAGCATCAGTATAGGCCATGAAGCGGTCTAACATTTGGATGACTAAATCTAAGCCTTTTTGCTCGACTAACCGCGTTACCATGCCAATTAAAAAGGCATTTTTGTTAACTTCTAAGCCTACTTCTTCTTGCAAGGATATTTTGTTGGCTTTGCGTTGGTCTAAGGTATCAGTAGTGAAGGTTTGAGCTATATATTTATCTGTAGCTGGATCGTATACTTCCGTGTCTATACCGTTCACAATCCCAGATAATTTACCACTGATGAAGGACAGTAAACCTTCTATAGTTTCACCGTAAGCCGGAGTCTTGATTTGCTCGGCGTAGGTGGGAGAGACTGTATTTACTCTGTCAGCAAATTGGACGGCGGCGGCCAAGGTGTTGTGTCCTTGCATATACCAAGGACACCAAGTAATTTTCTCTAAATACCAACGCCAAGGGCCTTGATATGCCAAGTTATGAATTGTAAAGACTGTAGTGATATCTGGAGACTGGTTCATCCACACAGGAATCATCCCTGTATGCCAATCGTGACAGTGGATAATGTCTGGTTTCCAGTAATTCCAGCAAAATTCAGCTGCACCATTGGCAAACAAGGTGAACCGCCAGTCTTCATCATCGCCACCATAAATGCGGCGGGTATTGAAGGCAGAATGTCCAAATAAGTACAAGGGAACATCAGTACCAGGCAGAATCGCTTCGTGAACTGTAAAATCTTGGAACATGGCGTATCCCCGCCAAATCGGATCTTTGGGAATCTCCATTTTGTCTGGGAGAAAGCCGTAATGAGGCAGGAATATTCGGACATCATGCCCCATTTTTCTCAAGATTTTCGGTAAAGCTCCAACAACATCACCCATTCCGCCGACTTTAGCCACGGGTGCTGCTTCTGCTGCTACAAATAGAATCCGCATGGTAGTTTTTATTTCCCCGGTTCTTAAAATTTTTAGTTAAGTAATTACGAATTACTCATTGATCTAAACACATCTCGGAGCATCATCGTTTAAGAACCACGTTGAATCTCTGCAAAGATGACCTCTAAAATCTCTTGCGCTCCCTGTTGACGCAAAAGTGTTGCTAGTTCTATACCTAGAGCCTCGGCATCACTTGCCGCACCACTAACAGTATCATTAACTAGGTTTTGACCGTCTATACTGGCTACCACACCTGTGAGTGTTAAATTATCGCCATTTATCTCTGTATTTACCCCAATTGGTACTTGACAACCGCCTTCTAAACTCCGCAAAAAAGAGCGTTCTGCTAAACAGCGATCGCGGGTTTCGGGGTGTTCAATAGCTTTGAGTAGTGAGATTAATTCAGTATCATCCGCACGGCATTCTATCCCTAATGCACCTTGGCCGACAGCGTGGAGCGATACTTCTTTGGGGAGGACTTGGTGAACGCGATCGCCCATTCCCAGACGCTGCAACCCAGCCGCCGCTAAAATTAAACCATCATATTCGCCTGCATCAAGTTTGGCTAGGCGGGTATTCAAATTTCCCCGCACATCTTTAAATGTCAGGTGAGGAAATTTGTTGCGTAATTGCGCCAAACGTCGCAAAGACGATGTACCAATGACTGCACCGACTGGGAGGGTATCAATTTGCTTATCTTTAAATTTTTCATGCACAACTAGCGCATCGGCGGGATTTTCTCGTTCTGTAATCGCTGCTAGTGCTAAACCTTCTGGTAAGTTAGTCGGTAAATCCTTGAGGGAATGCACAGCAAAATCAATCTCTTGATTGATCATTCCCACTTCCAGTTCTTTAGTAAATAGTCCTTTATCGCCAATTTTGGCTAATGCTACATCCAGGATTTTGTCGCCTTGGGTAGACATGGTGTGGACTTCAAAAGCAATGTCAGGATAGCTTTTTTGCAGTTGCTCTCTTACCCAATAGGTCTGAACTAGCGCAAGTTGACTTTTGCGTGAACCAATACGAATTGTGCGTTTAGCAGTCGAAATAACTGAAGTCATAAAAAAATATGTCAAACCAGGCGATCATTTCACTCTCATCTAGACTACCGCAGTGGGTGACTTACCGGATGGCGATCGCCTGATTTTAGTGAAGTTTATTTTGATTTTTGGTTACATTTTTTAACAATAGTCCAAAAATGGGTTTCTGGAAAATATTCAAGCTTAAACATTTGATTATTGCTTGATCAATCTGGTTTTTGTTGTGTTGAGAATGGTGCAAAATCAGAGCTTAATTAATCCACAAAAAAGTAATCATGACAGTTAAGACAGTGAGTGGCAAGCCAAAACGGAGATGCTCCCAAAACGTGAGTTTGTATCCTAAGCCAGCCGCAGCTTCCACAGTAATTAAATTGGCTACTGCACCAAATAAAGTGAGATTACCAGCTAAAGTTGAACCGGCAGCCAGCAACAGCCAAGATTTAGTATCATCTTGAGTAATTAATGGTTGTAATAGCAGTACAGCTGGCACATTAGAAATTAAGTTAGATAAAACAACCGTTAAACCCAATAAACTGGCAGCAGAGTTAACTGTATGGGTAAATGGCTGTAGTAAGTTCAATTTTTGTGTGGCTTTCGTTAAGATAAACAGTCCGGAAAACATTACCAACAAGTTCCAATCTACTTTTTTCAAAATTCGCTGCGGTTTAATCCTTCTAGTAATTAGCAATAAACTAGCAGCAATTAAAGCTGACTGTGCTAGGGGTAAACCTACAGCAAAAGCAATTAGTAAGCCGGTGGTAATGACTAATGTTTTTTTAAATAGAGGTTTGAATATTCGTTGCTTGCTGGTAGGTAGGATTTGACAAGGTTTGAATGAGCGCACGTCTGGGTAGAGTAGCCACAGTAATCCTACTTGAATTACCAAGCCGACGATCGCCACTGGAGCTAATGCTTGCAGAAATTCTCGGTAGGAAATGCCAGAAAATGAGCCAATCAGGATATTTTGAGGATTACCGCTTAAGGTAGCCACTGAACCTATGTTAGTTGTTAGTTGCACCTGCGATCGCCAGTAAATAAGGAATGGGATTTAAACTCAAGGCTTGCGCCAAACTCAAAGGGTAAACACCAAGATAAACTTCAAATTGGATGATATTCACTTTCTTTATTGAGCTATTACCATTACGCCTCTCTCAAGATAGAACTATATGCTTCTATAGCTGATATGCTTTATTGATAAAAATTTGTATATTAAGTTTTGTAAAGATTACCGGAAAACCCGTCCAAAGACGGATGTCTTTATTAGAATTTAAACTGTGTCAAGTTACCAATAAGATTGGAAGGCTACACTAGTCATTCCGGGAAAATTGCGGTTAACTTGACGTAGTAATAGATCATGTCCTGACTTCAGTGACTAGTCAGATTCCTTATTGTATCTTGTTCAGGACGATGTTTTCCCGATTCAGTAATTTTGACGCTGTATATATTCATCGGAAAGGTGAATACCCTCATTAACACAGAGGCACAACCATGAAGGTATTTGATAATACCACAAAAAAGATTTTTCTTGCAAGCTGGGTTTGGATAAATCAACAAGAAGTAAGCAAAGTTCATCCCCAGCAGTTGCAAAACTCCACTTCCTTAGCCGGATGGGATCTTCTCCAACCCCTACGCCAGTGGTTAGACAGCATTAAAATCAGCGATCGCCAATTCGCGCACCGTCTATGTCAACTGATCCCCTCTCAATGTCCCTTTGAACGCGATATTAATTTATTTGGCAAAACTTTGTTTCATATTCCGCCATTATGCAAGCTCAATCCGTTATATGAAGAAGTGGTGAGTTTGCGCTTTCGAGCCATGTGCTATCTAGCCGATGAGTGTGGCGAGGATGTAACGCAGTATTGTTAGTGCTGAGTAAAGAGTGCTGAGTGAAGAGTTAGGAGTACAAAGAGTTAGAAGTTAAACGGCTTCTAACTCTTTGTTGTTGCTAATTTTTAGTTTTTCTGGCTTGCCATTTTTGGATGGCTTCTTGAGCATCTTCGTGGACAGATGTGACTTCTGGGACTAAGGTGGCTGTTTCAATCGCAGCCGGAAAATTACCTTGTTCGGCGCGGCTTTTCGCCAAATCTAAAATATTTTCGCTCCATTGGTTAATAGATTTCTTTGCTAAGTAGTAACCGGGTTGTCCTTTTGGTACTCTTTTGGCAACTTCAATGGCTCGATTGTAAGTAGAAGCTTGTCCTGACTTGATTAAGGCCTGGGCGGCTTCTAAAAGGGTGGTGTTGGCTAGATATTGTTTAGCTTCTGTCCGCCACTGGGTGATTGCTGCTTGGGCTTTGGGGTAAAGAGTCTCGTCTTTGGGGATCAATTGTGCAGCTGCGATCGCATTGCTGTATTGTTTTTGTTTAGCCCGACCTTCGGCTAAATCTAAAATCATCCGACTCCAAATCTTAATGTTTTCCTGGGCTTGGTCGTAGAGGGGTTCACCGGGTTTGATTTTCTTCGCGGTAGCAATCGCCAAGTTGAGGTCGCTAGCTTGCGTTTGTCTGAGGGACTTCTTGGCTAGGTCTAGTAAAGCTTGGTTGCGTTTTTGTGATTCAGAAATTGGCGCAATTTGGGCTGTTGATTGGTTTTTTGGTGGGTTGAGGGGCAATATTGTGGGAGGAGACTGGGAATTTGAGGCAGTTTTGATAACTGGTGTCTCATGATTAGCAGATGTAGAGGATATTTCTCTGGCTTGCAATACTCTGGCTTGATTGCGTAGCAGAACTACCGTAATCAAAGTTACTACAAGCATCGTACCTCCACCCCAAACGATAAACTGTCTCCACAATGAGGAGTCCGGTTTATTTTCAGGTAGGCGAGAAATATAAGGTTGGGGACTGTTGGGAATAAACCTACCTCCCATCTCTTCATCGGGTGGAAGTGGTGGGGATGACTGGGTGAAGAATTGTTCCCTAGTGTTAGAGTCAGGATCTAGATGAGAAAATTGTTGTTCATTGAATGTCAAGTTGGGAAATGATAACGGCTGGGATCTATCTTTGATAGCCGTTTCTGCACTTTGAGCTTCTCCCCAGATATTCATAGGATATGAATTAGCGAGAGTGTGGGAAGAGAATTCTCCTGGTGGGGGAGATGCGAGTGCTACCGCAAAGTTTTCCTCTGGAAAAATAATTGGTTCTGCGGCGGTGGGTTCTAATGTATTGGGAATGAATGTACTAGGAATTGCGGCTCTAAATTGTAATGTATGGGTGGTAGTTTCAACTGGCGGTAAAATTGCCGGCGGTGTAGAGGGGATGACTGCGACTGGGTTTTGGGTGGGTCGCCAGTAGTGTTGAGATAATTCTGGGGTGATAATGCTGAGGTGTTTTTCTAAATCCGCCAGGCTAATACCATAACCAGAACGCAAAGCTGCTAACAGTGCGGCGGTAAATATACCGTGACCGAGTTCTCTACTTTCTTGGGCAAATTGCTCTGGTTGGCAAGAAAAAATTGTCGCTAGTTGTAGTTCTTGGGCTAGTTCTAGGGTTTCTTGTCCAACGGGAGTATCCCCACCCGCACCAAAAGCGCGGTTGATATCAAACAGCAACAAGACATTGAGGTTAGCTAGTTGCAGACTTTGCATTAGCGATCGCAATTCTATCCCAGTCTCTGGGACGCGTTTGGGATCAGCATCTACAGGCATCAGGTAATCTCTGCCTTCGTAGTTGACCCCATAACCGCTAAAAAATAACCATATATTGTCTTGGGGTTGCCAACAAGCAGCTGCTAAATCTTCCAATAGCAACAGAATATTTTCTTTGGTTGGATAAGTGGATCTGTCGCCAATCGGTGGCGAAGTGTCACTCATCAGCAAGCATCGTTGATGTAAAAAACCTGCTTGTTGAACTAAAAAATCTTTTAGTGACTCAGCATCAGCTTGAGCGCAACTTAAAGGTTGAAATAACTGATATTGATTGATGCCTATGGCGATCGCCCAGTAGTTTGCCATCCCGCCCTTTGTAGGTTGTTGTGTGGTTGCCTAAAATTGCGGTTGGCTTTGCTGAAAAAACAAAGCTAACCTAATGTTTTATAGTCTGGGTGATTCAATGAGAGTCACCAGATTGTATGTAACTTTTATTACCTAAGTAACCGAAAAAACTCTCGACTTATTCAAAATATAGAACTTTGCCAGCGAGCCATAAAGTCATGACCAAAATAAGTGTTCACCAACTATCATCGATCATTCCCTTTAAAGTTATTAGCCAATTTGACAAAAAAATCCGGACATTTCCGTTAATATTTTTGCTCCTGTCGCCTGTGTCTGTATGGATAGGCACAGAAGCCATTTCACCCCAGATTGTGCGAGCTTACACCGCCAGAGTAGACTTGACTATTGACCGATTACCAGATGAAGGCTACGAAGCCATACTCAGAAGAGCCGAAATGACGGCTAGAGCAGCAGCACAACGCAGCTTTGACCAAGATATTTTAGCTACAGATATTTACGTAATCGTATCCGTACAAAGTTATGGTGCGATCGCGCCAATTTTGTCTTTAGAAGTCAGCCGCAAACAATGGCGCACCCGTCCCGATCCTCGTCGATGGGCGACTTATTTTAAAAGTGCGCGATCGCTCTTACGTTTTGAAACACAAACCACCCCAAGTCCCGCCGCCGCAGTGACTATTCCCACAGCTACGCCCGCAACTCCTGAAACGAAGCCGACGGAATAGGGGTGTAGGGGAGACAAAGGAGACAAAGGAGAAAGATTAGACCTCTTGCATAAATATTTTTTTGTTTCGCGCAAAGGCGCAAAGGCGCAAAGAAGGACGCTATAATTATGACTTTTGCAAGAGGTCTATTACAGAAAACTCTTCCCAGTCCCCAATCCCCAGTCCCCAATCCCCAGTCCCTAATTAATTTGACTTAGCCAAGCGATCGCTTAGAATAGGAAGGTTGTCAAGAATTGCGATATCGGCTATCATGGCTGTTCCTAAGAAGAAAACATCTAAATCTAAACGAGATAAACGTCGAGCTACCTGGAGACACAAGGCTGTTGTTGAAGCACAAAAAGCTCTTTCTTTGGGTAAATCAATTTTGACGGGACGTTCTACATTTGTCTATCCTACTGCTGAAGAAGACGAAGAAGAATAAGAAAAAATTGGTAATGAGTAATTGGACTTACCTAATTACTCATTACCTTTTACCCATGACTGAAAATCAAATAATCACATTAACAGTAAAATATCTGTAGCTCTTGATTTTTTGATTTTCAACAAAATTAATATTTACCTGGTTTCTGGGTGGAATTTAGACGCTGAGAATTGGTGAATTAGTGCAAAAACTATTAACAAGATTAATGTTGATGGGATTATGTTAGGAAAATTTTTTCAAAAACCAAATCAAGAAAATAGCGGTCGCGTCCCCCCAGGACAACATTTGGCTAAGGGTTTCCCGGTTTTAACCTATGGTGCAGCACCCCAAGTTAGCATAGAAGAATGGGAATTTCGGGTTTGGGGTTTGGCTAAACCTGCTGTGTTTAGTTGGTCAGATTTTATGAATCTACCTCAACACGAGTTCACCGCAGATTTTCACTGTGTTACCCGTTGGTCTAAACTTGATGTTAAGTGGACGGGGATTAAAGTTACAGATTTTATGAATCTGATAGAGGTAGATTCCAAAGCTGCCCATGTGATGGAACATTGCTATGGGGGCTACACTACAAATATTGCAATGGCGGATTTTGTTAGAGAAGAAAATTTTTTCGCCGTTAAATTATTTGGTGAACCATTACCAGTAGAACATGGTGGACCGATGCGGTTAGTTGTACCCCATGTCTATGCTTGGAAAAGTGCTAAATGGATTAATGGTTTAGAGTTTCTTGAACAAGAAGAACTGGGTTTTTGGGAACGCAACGGCTACCATCGGCGTGGTGAACCTTGGGCGGAAGAAAGATATAGTTATTAGGATGGTTGGGTGATATTTTCCGAGAAAAAACCCTAAATTGCTCTTAATTGATTGTAGAGAATTGACAAAACAACATCTCTACAATCGAACATACTATTGTTAGTAGAGAGTTTCTAGAGCATCTATTTTATACAAAATTTCCAAGGATTTATCAACCTGTTTCAACCTTCTGTATTCGTCAGATATATCCCGCCATAGAGAAATTTTGGTGTAACTTTCTAAATTCTCATCGGTTATTTGTAGAGCTTGTGCCAGAATAGCTAAAGCTTCACGATTTCGCTCAACTCTCCTGTACTGGGCTGCTATTGTCACTAAAAGTTTAGCTTTATATTCTGGACTATCGATGACTTTCACAATTCCTAAAGCTTGGGGAAATTTATTTTGGCGCGCCAGACTCCTCCCAATCTCTTGTAATGAATTATTCTGATAGTATCCATTGGGAATTTTTTTAGCTATCTCTATGGCTTGAGATATTTTTTGAGTCTCTAACAGGTTTCTAGAAATATTATTCAATGTAGAACTCTGCCAACCATTGTCTTCCATTGTGTCGGCTATCTGCAAAGCTGTAGATACTCTACCTACTTCTGCTAATTTAACAGCTATACTTTCTAAAATTGAACATTTTTCAGAATTATTCTGACCAGTTTTAGCTATTTCTAATGATTCAGAAAGTTTACCTGTTGCTACTAGTTGATTAGTTATATCACTCACTACCCAGGTGCGTTGACCAGAGTCGTCAATGTTAACTGCAACTTCTAAAGCTTGCTGAGTTTTACCTACTGATACCATACTTCTAGCTAGATTACCAAAAATTTCGTTTTTAATCGCAGGGTCGGCAATTTTCTGCACAAAGCTGACAGATGTAGAAATCTGATTAGCAGCAGCTAAACTTCTGGCGATTTGATTCAAAATATAAAAGCGTTTTGCTTCATCAGGGATACTTTGTGTAAGTTGTAATGCTTCGTCAAGTTTTCTGTTTCTGGCTAATTCCAAAGCCTGATTCAATAAAGCTGTCTCATTGAGTGCTAGGGAGACTGGAAGACGGGGGAGTGCTGGTAGATACAAAGAAGGAAATCGAGGAGCTTCTTTTAAGCAAATACCAGAGGAATTGATAGGTGCAGACAATGCAGGAGTAGCTTGCATGAGGAGAGTGCAGCTAATGAATCCTACTATGAGTTGTTTTTGATAACGCATGACTGTAAAAAGCTAAAAATAATGATGTGTTATGCGTTTAAGGTTTTATCGTGGTTAGCGATCGCAAATCAAGTAAAAGCAATATTTTGTTGCTTATGATGTCCTAAGAGACACAAGGGTGTAGGGTTGTAGGGAGAAGTTCTAGATTTTGTGGAAGCGATGAACCCAGCGATAGTAACCTGAAAAAATTCCCCCTTCCCTGCTAGGGCATGGGGCTAGGGGGTTAGATTAAACCTAAATTTTTCTACACAACGTGAAAATTCAGGGTTTAATTGGGGTTTTTCTGACTAAAGCACCCCACAGCTACTTAATAATTAGCTTTAACAACGATAATTTACCTTTGTATGGTGCGTATCGCCAATTGATGTCTAGCCAAAAGGAATTTTTTAAGACGCTTTTGTAATGTGAAAAGGTGTCAAAACTAGCTTTACCGTGGTAACTACCAATACCGCTATTGCCTACGCCACCAAAGGGGAGAGACGAGACAGCAAATTGTAGGGCTATATCGTTGATACAAACTCCACCTGATGAGGTAGTTTGTAAGATATGTTTTTGGAGATTTTGATTGCGGGAAAATAGGTATAAAGCTAGGGGTTTTGGTTGAGAATTAATTAGAGCGATCGGAGTTTCTATATCTGTATATTCTATGATGGGTAAAATCGGCCCAAATATTTCTTCCTGCATGATGGAATCTGCTAGGGAAACATGATCAATTAATGTTGGAGAAATATATAATTCTTCGGGGTTGGTATCTCCACCAATGATGATTTTGCCATTGTTTAATAGTTTAGATAACCGCTCAAAATGCTTTTCATTGATTATTTTGCAATAATCTGGACTTTTGGCTGGGTTATCACCATAAAACTCTGTAATTGTTGTTTTCAAAGCCAGAATTAAATCTTTTTTGATGGCTTGATTAACTAAAAGATAATCTGGTGCAATACAAGTTTGTCCTGCATTCAGAAACTTACCCCAGATAATACGTCTGGCTGTATTTTCGAGATTAATATCAGTATCAACAATACAAGGACTTTTACCACCTAATTCTAAGGTGACGGGTGTGAGGGTTTTTGCTGCTTCCATCATCACAATTTTACCAACGGATGTACTACCAGTAAAAAAGATATGATCAAACTTTTCTGCTAACAGTTGTTGGCTTATTTCTATCTCACCTTCTACTATAGAAATATACTCATTTGAAAAATATTTATTAATAAGTTTGCATAATAAATTAGAAGTATGAGGAGCAAGTTCTGAAGGTTTAATCATGGCACAATTACCAGCCGCAATCGCCCCTAATAAGGGGGCAATAATTAACTGAAATGGGTAATTCCAAGCCCCAATAATTAAAACGATTCCTAATGGTTCTGGATGAATTTGGGCGGAATATTGAATAAATTCTAATGGAATGCCTGTTTTTTGGGGACGACACCAATTTTTGAGATGCTTGATAGCGTAATTAATTTCTTTAATGATAAAGATTTCTGTAGCATAAGCTTCAAACTCTGGTTTATTTAAATCTGCTTTTAACGCCTGGATAATTTCTTGCTCATGATTTTTAACTAATTGTTTTAGTATTCGGAGTTTGTCAAGGCGAAAAGCGATATCTTTAGTTTGACCAGTCTGAAAAAACTGACGCTGTTTGTGTATGATTTCCTGAATTTTTAAATTATCCATAATAATTTTTTTATGAATTTGTTCATGTAGAGACATTGCAATATCTCTACATAGACGGGACGGTTACATTAATATTTAATGGGTAAGCTGACAATAAATACACTACCTTTCCCTAATTCAGAATTGGCAACAATCTTGCCGTGATGAGCCAGGGCAATGCGTCGGGAAAGGTACAAACCCAAGCCACTACCGGAGATTTTATGGCTACCTTGACGAAATCTTTCAAATAGGATGGCTTGTTCGGTGGCTGGAATACCTGGGCCTGTATCGGCTATTTCTACAGTTATGTAATCGGTGATTTTATCTGTGGGGAAACTATTACTCAAAGTAGGATTTTTCAGCCGGATACTTACTGAACCAGATTCGGTAAATTTGATGGCGTTACCTATAAGGTTAGTAAATAGACGATGAAGTTCCAAGCGATCGCCTGTGATGGTACTGGGGTTTGCTGTATCATCAACGTCTAGATTGATCACCAAGCCTTTGGGTTGGGCTAAGGGTGTGAGTTCTCCCGCTACTTCTTTGAGTAATCGACTTAAATCAACTGGTTGAAACGCCAGAGTCTTACGCCCGGCTTCAAAACGATACACTTCTAATAAGGTATTCACCATCGACAGCAGATTGCTATTACTACGCCCCATAATAACGATCGCTTCTTGCATTTGTGGTGATAATGTGCCTAATGCACCCTGTTGAAACAGCGTCAACATCCGATCAGCAGCCACTAGGGGAGTACGCAAGTCATGGGTAAGACGAGAGACAAAATCTTCTCTCTGCCGGGCAATTTCATCCCGTTCATCCATGCTATGCTTTAACCGCAATAGCGATCGCACTCTAGCTAATAATTCATCGACTGTGACAGGCTTGCGGATAAAATCATCAGCACCTAAATCTAATCCTCGCGCTACATTCGGCGTATCGTGGGCTGTAATTAATAGTATGGGAATGTATTGTGGTAACTGCATTTCCCCCCGAATGCGCCTAGTAACTTCATAACCATCCATTCCAGGCATCATTAAGTCTAACAGGACTAAATCACAAGGTAATGCTTGCAGTTGTGCTAATGCTGAGAAGCCATTTTCGGCGGTATTAATTATGTAACCTTCTTCCTCCAAAATGGTTTTAATTAAAAACACATTATCAGGAGAGTCGTCAACAACTAGAATGTTGCCAGAGTGAGAAGTTTGTGAACTCATGAGATACCGAGAGTGCGATAAGGGACTATTTTTGGTTAGGGAACACCAAAATATAAATTATCCCAAATTGGCTGTCAGTACGAATAATTTTTAATTATTTCTACTTTTTAAAAAATCTGAGCCAATAAAACTGGCTCAGATTCTTGATGATATTACTCTTCACAATTGGTGAATGTATTGATAAAAACCCAAACTACGGTGAACAATCCCTTGGGTATACAGATATTCTACTATTCAATAAATAATGGTGATTAAGAGAGAGCTTTATCCTTCTCCTTAATACTGCTCACACAAAACTCAATGTGAGAACGAATAGCGCGTTCATAAACTATAGTTTGGTGTGTGCGTACCCCAATAGGCTGATATACCAAGGTAATTTCTGGAAATTCACACCAAGACATCAAAAAAACGTCTTTGGCTGGAGTAATAATTTCATAATTATTCTCTTGTCTTTTCTTTTTGACCTTACAATTGTTGAGTTTTAACTTTTCTCTAAATAGTTGTTCAAAAACCGGAATCAACTGTGAATCATTTTCCATTGTTTATCACGTTTAAACTTATTATTTAGGCAAAATTATATTTACCGTCGAGTCGGCGACTGTAGTTCTATGTTGTACAGGTTGGGTTGGGAATAACATTTCGAGCCATAATCAAATTATACCTTAGTGAGTTCAAAAAAACAGGCATATTTTGCGTTGGAGTAAATAGCAGCAAAATAATCTCAAATAAGTTAATCTTATCTAGAATTAAGTTAATCTTATCTAAAAAAATTTTACTAGAACTTACCTTATTCGATAACTCGTAACACAGATTTTGGCAACAATTTATCTTTAAACCACACAATTCTTGCGGGAACATCATCTAACTTAATACCAGCTTTCTCTAAATTTAACCTTTCAGAAATAGCCAAAATCAAATTATCACAACCGGAACGCCGCACCTGGTAAAATTTTTTTTGTAAATACTCTGGTCGCCAATAGCCAACAATTTCTAATAAAAATTCCCGTCCATCAGGATGCACTAACCGAAAATCGGGAATCATCACACTTCCAGGAATGGGAATCAAATCTACTTCGCGTTCTAATATCCAGTCTGTTTTTAAGGCATCCCATTTATCCGCAAAGGAAGCCTCTAGCATACTATCGTAGGGTTTACCTTTAGAGTAGTGCGAAACTAAACCACATTCTGAATTGAGGGTAAATCGGCCTGTTCTCCAAGTATCTGTGTAGACATCACGGGTTTGTAATGTGGCGGCAAGACTCCATTTGGTAACATGGAGTAAGGCGGGAATCAGTTTAGCGATCGCTAACCCATAACGCGTACTAGGCGTAAATAAACTGGTGGGGCCATCTACTGTAATTGTAAACCCGTGGTCGGCATCACCCTCAATATAAGCCATTAATTGAAACAATTTGAGATAGCGAAATAACAGCTTATATTCTCCTGGAACATTGCGATGAGCATTTAAAATTAGCTTACTGGCTTTATAAAATATCCCTTGCACTTGAGATAAATTATATCGATTGATTAAATCGACCCCTGTTGGTGTATCCAAGTTGGTTAAAATTTTATTTTCCACCAAATCAGCATAGATACCATCACGCACTTGCTCAGGTAAGACTTCTCGTTCTAATTCTTGACTTAATTCATCAGCAATTTTCACTAAAGTGATTTGGGTTGATTCGCGACTAGGTGCAGATTTTGCAGCCAAAGCAAACACCCGTTCTCTTAACATTGGTGGTTCTAGGGGACTAACTACTTCAAATGTGCAAAAATTGCTTTTAATAATGTAAGCTAACCCCCGTTTAACTCGATAATCTGTAGCATCACCTTCTAACCCTAAAAGTTGACGCTCAAGTTCACCCTGAGTTTTACCTAATGTTGACTGAAAACAATTAATTAATTCATTGGCTAACTCTAAATTCTTATTATCTATCTTCAGTCTCTTCGGAATTATTTCTTCTCCGTTTAGGCGATGGCTTAGTAGGTCTGTTGGTAGCATTTTCCTGGTTATTTTTCTCTGATGAATTATCGACTACATAATTGATATCTAATTGTTCCGCAGCTTTAGCAACCTTTTCTTGATTACTGCCATAAACAACTTTTAAGTTCGCTTTTTTATCCTCACCGCGTCGTCGTGCTGAAGTATTTTCTTCGCTCGTATCTTCTGCTATTACTTCATAGAGGATTGCTTGTTTATTAGGAGTATTTCCTTTGCGTAAAATTCTCCCTAAGCGTTGAATATATTCTCTAGTTGAGCCAGTCCCAGATAGAATAATTGCTATAGAAGCAGCCGGAACATCAACCCCTTCATTCAACACATGGGAAGCCACCAAAGTATTATATTCACCTTCCCGAAATTTAGTTAATATTTCATGCCTTTCTTTGACTGGTGTTTGATGTGTAATGGCGGGAATTAATAAATCCTGAGAAATTTTATAAACTGTGGCATTATCAGCAGTAAAAATTAACAATCGTTCCGGGTAATGTTTGGCGAGTAAATTAGCTAAAATGCGTAACTTGCCATCAGTACCAAGAGCGATTTCTTTCGCTTCCCGGTGCGCTAACATAGCTCTACGCCCAGATTGCGATCGCGCACTCATCTGCACAAACATCTGCCAACCTTGTATACTCCCCAAGGAAACCTTAGCTTGGCGTAGAAAATCATTGCGAATTTGAATGAAATTGTTGTATCTTTCGCGCTCATGCTGTGATAACTTCACCTTAATTTGGACTATTTCATGTTCAGCTAACGCCTTCCCTGCTAAATCTTCAGCACGTTTGCGATAGACTTCTGGCCCAATCAAAATATTTAAATCTGCGTGTTTCCCATCGGTGCGTTCTGGGGTAGCCGATAGTCCTAAACGATAAGGTGCGATCGCATATTCGGCAATAACGCGGTTAAAATCTGTAGGTAAGTGATGACACTCATCAAATACAATCAAAGCATACTTATTCCCCAAAGCTTCGGCTTGAATGGCTGCACTGTCATAGGTGGCTACTAAAATCGCCGTCCTATCCCGCGAACCACCCCCCAGTAACCCCACCTCCGCATCAGGAAACGCCGATACCAAATGAGCATACCACTGGTGCATTAAATCCAAGGTTGGCACAACAATTAACGTTGTCCGTGGAGTCGCCTGCATCGCCATCTGGGCTAAATAAGTCTTTCCCGCCGCAGTGGGTAGCACCACAACCCCCCGTCTTCCTGCCAGTTTCCAAGCTGCTAAGGCTTCACTCTGATGGGGGTAGGGTTGCATTTCTAAACTCGCAACCAAATCCACGGGGTAAAATTCTTTGGCTTCATCGATAAAATAAATGTCTTCAGCTTGCAGTGTTTCCACTACAGTACGGTATTTTATCCCTGGAATGCGGAATTTTTCTACCCTATCATCCCAAGTGGCATAGTCCATCCAAGCTTTACTCCGTGGTGGTGGATGTAAAATTAATGTACCGCGATCAAACGTTAAGGTGGGAGTACGAGGCATTGGGGACTGGGGATTGGAGACAAATCAATTCAAAATTCAAAATTCAAAATTCAAAATTAAATAACTGGGGATTGGGGATTGGGGGAATTGTAGCAAACTCAGACTCAATGCTTAATCCTATCTTGGAAAAGGGAATGAGGTATATTCCTTTTTTATTGCAAAATCGCACACTTTAATAAAATAAAACACCTAAATATATGACTTTTGATTATGACTTATTTGTAATTGGTGCGGGTTCTGGTGGTTTGGCGGCTTCCAAACGTGCAGCTAGCTACGGAGCAAAAGTAGCGATCGCTGAATATGATTTAGTCGGCGGAACTTGTGTGATTCGGGGTTGTATTCCGAAAAAATTGATGGTTTACGGCTCTCATTTTCCCGCGCTGTTTCAAGATGCAGCCGGCTATGGTTGGCAATTAGATAATTTTTTATTGGACTGGGAGCATTTTATTACATCAATTGATCAAGAAGTCAGGCGGCTGTCACAAGTACATATCAGTTTGCTCGAAAAAGCAGGCGTAGAACTGATAGCCGGTCACGCTAAATTTTTAGATCCCCACACCATAGAAATTAATGACCGCAAAATTACAGCCGATAAAATTTTAATTGCTGTTGGTGGGCGACCTGCTAAACCAGATTTACCAGGGATAGAATACAGTATTACCTCCAATGAAATATTTCATTTAACAGCACAACCAAAACACATCGCCATTATTGGTGCTGGTTATATCGGTACAGAATTTGCCTGTATCATGCGCGGTTTGGGATCTGAGGTGACACAGATTAACCGTAATCACCTCATTCTAAAAGGATTTGATGAAGATATCCGCACAGCCATTCAAGAAGGCATGAGCAATCACGGGATTAACATGATCCAAAATACCGAGGTGACAGCCATTGCACAAGTTCCAGAAGGCTTGAAGTTGAATTTATCTGGAGACGATCAAGAACCCATCATTGCCGATGTTTGTTTGGTAGCTACAGGACGAGATCCCAACGTCGAAGGACTCGGTTTGCAAAACGCTGGGGTTGATGTTGTTCCCGGTTCTGTAGAAGCAGGATACTGCACTACTTGTGCGATCGCAGTCGATGAATATAGTCAAACCAATCAACCCAACATCTTTGCTGTCGGTGATGTCACCGATCGCTTAAATTTAACTCCTGTCGCTATTGGTGAAGGTCGTGCTTTTGCTGACAGTGAATTTGGCAACAATCGCCGTAAATTCAGCCATGAAACCGTACCCACCGCCGTATTTTCCAACCCAGAAGCCGCTACAGTTGGTTGGACAGAAACCCAAGCACGGGAAAAACTGGGTGACGCGGTGACAATTTATCGCACCAGCTTCCGTCCCATGTACCACAGTTTGACAGGTAAACAAGAGCGCATAATGATGAAGTTGGTTGTAGATACTAACACCAACAGAGTTTTAGGTGCGCACATGGTCGGTGAAAATGCCGCCGAAATTATCCAAGGTGTCGCGATCGCTGTCAAAATGGGTGCAACCAAACAAGACTTTGATGACACCGTAGGTATTCACCCCTCCGCCGCCGAAGAATTTGTCACTATGCGATAGATCAATAGTCATTCCCCTGTCACCTGTCACCTGTCACCTGTCACCTGTCACCTGTCACCTTCCCCAATGCTTAACCAGTACATCTACCTGCACGGTTTTGCTTCTAGCCCTAAATCTAACAAAGCTCAAGATATTAGCGATCGCTTTGCTAAAATTCAAATCCCCCTAAAAATTCCTGATCTGAATGCTGGTGACTTCTCAGCGTTAACAATCTCACGTCAAATTAAACAAGTAGCAGCAGCATTTAGTGATGACTCTGTACCTGTAACCCTGATTGGTTCTAGTTTGGGGGGATTGACTGCTGCCCACATAGCACAGCAATATTTACAAGTAGAACGCTTAGTATTACTAGCACCAGCTTTTGAGTTTTTATCCCATTGGTTGCCCAATTTAGGCGATGAAGCAATACAACGTTGGCAACAAGAACAGTTCCGAGTTAACAATCTCACGTCAAATCAAACAAGTAGCAGCAGCATTTAGTGATGACTCTGTACCTGTAACCCTGATTGGTTCTAGTTTGGGGGGATTGACTGCTGCCCACATAGCACAGCAATATTTACAAGTAGAACGCTTAGTATTACTAGCACCAGCTTTTGAGTTTTTATCCCATTGGTTGCCCAATTTAGGCGATGAAGCAATACAACGTTGGCAACAAGAACAGTACATCATGGTTCATCACTATGGCGAAGGGCGATCGCTACCTTTAAGTTACAATTTTGTGACAGATGCAACTAAATACTCCCAAACCCAATTACACCACCCAATTCCCACGTTGATTTTGCATGGCAAACAAGATGAAGTCATTCCCATTATTGCCAGTCGCTATTTTATGCGATCGCGTCCTTGGGTAAAATTAGTAGAACTAGATAGTGATCACGCCCTAAGTAATGTTACAGAAGAAATTTGGCAAGCGATTCAACAATTTTGTCAGTTATCTGGGGGATAGGTGACAGGTGACAGGTGACAGGTGACAGGTGACAGGTGACAAGGTAGATTATATTTTCTATGCCCAATTCCCAATGAATATTGACTATTGACTAAAACTATGCTTCCTTTTATTCGTTCAGATTTAGCACAATTTAACGCTTACAAACCACACCCTAGCAGCGACACAGGTGCAGCAGTTCCGACTCAGTTAGATCGCCTAGATACCAATGAAAGCCCCTATGATTTGCCGCCTGACTTAAAACAAAAGCTGGCTTGGACTTATCAAGAGGTCATCGAAACGAATCGTTATCCTGATGGTGGACATGAGGCGATCAAAAATGCGATCGCTGAATATGTCAATGAATCGGCTGGTATTTCTACATCACTATTTACGGCTGACAATATCTCTGTGGGTAATGGTTCGGATGAACTAATCCGTTCTTTATTAATTGCTACCTGTCTACAAGGAGAAGGTGCAGTTCTTGTTGCTAATCCCACCTTTTCCATGTACGGGATTCTAGCAAAAACTTTGGGTATTCCTGTGGTGACAGTTGCTAGAAATCCTAACAACTTTGAAATTGATTTAACAGCCGCCCAATCAGCTATCGAACAAACTAAAAATCCTCCCATTCGTGTTGTGTTCGTTGTTCATCCCAATTCCCCTACAGCTAATCCTTTAACTCTCCATGAATTAACTTGGTTAAGAAGTCTAAGTGAGCAAGTTTTGGTAGTCATTGACGAAGCTTATTTTGAATTTAGCCAAACAACCTTAGCGAGTGAACTAGCAAAGCATCCCAACTGGGTGATTTTACGTACCTTTTCTAAAGCTTTCCGTTTAGCAGCTATGCGTGTAGGTTATTGTATAGCTCATCCAGAAGCGATCGCTATCCTAGAAAAAATCCGCTTACCCTACAACTTACCTAGTTTTTCCATTGCAGCCGCACTCATGGCTTTGCAAAATCGTCACATCTTGCTGGAATCAATTCCGCAAACGCTGCATGAACGCAACAAAATGACTACAGCGTTATCTCAAAACCCAGCATTACAAGTTATAGAAAGTGCCACTAACTTTATTTTCGTGCGTCTTCAACCAAATAATGACGACTCAAAAAATACAGCTTTAAAAAATCTTCATCAACAACTCAAAAATCAAGGCACTCTTATCCGCGAAATTAGCGGAGGACTGCGAATTACTATCGGTACACCTGAAGAAAACTTACGCACGCTAAACCGAATACAAGCAGCTTTAGTCACTAGTCATTAGCTTTTCTCCCTTGCTTCCTGATCTTCAATCCCCAATCCCAAGGAGTTATTTAATTTTGAATATTGACTGTTGACTTGAGTCGTTCCCTACTCCCTACCCCCCCAACGGCGTACTATTCCCGCCGTTTGAGGTAGCACTCCCACTAGTAAAGCAAAAGCAACATCTGGTAAATTAGCAACCATTTCTTGGGGAAAATATTGTTCAAACTGATCCAGAATTTTCTGCACTCGCTGCTGAGGAACTGGATTTTCTGTAATTTGCTTGATCAACCTAATCCACTGTCGTCTAATTAAATAAGCTTTTTGACGCTCTTCATATAACTCCGGTGTCAGTAAAGACAGATTTCCTATAGGGATAACCATCTGGCAATCAGAATCATAATCACCGCCAACTGCTGCTCCTGGCCCGGCAAATTCAGCATGATAGCGTTTAAAGAGGATTAACCCATTCCGCCTACGACTATTGACTATAAAAACTTGTCCACTGTGCAAAAATGTCAGAACATCCGAACTGTATGTTTGCTCAGTTCCATCTGGCATGACAAAACTGTCAAGGCAACTTGTGTCAGAGTAGTAAGTTGATACCATAGTAGCTTGATAGCGGCGGGTTTTTTCGCTATCCATGTTTGCTAAAACTTTTGAATAGTGTAATTTTGGGAATCCAGTGTGGATAAGTTTGATTAAATCCCCACCTTTTTTTGCTCTCTCTTTGTAACCAGAATTGTTTAGTTAATTGTAACTAAAATTAAAAGCAATAGACATGAGCTTTGCCATTGAAGTAATCACATTCTATGTGATTTAACTATATTTGTCTGCCAATTAATCACAAAAACACTTAAAGTTTTTATGAAGATAAATATCTTCATTAATAAGTTTCTATGAGGATATTAATTTACTTTCAAAGTAATTTTACTGATGCGACAATCATAGCTTAAATTTTTCGTTTCATAATATTTAACGTTAAGAATTGAAATTTAATATGACTAACATAATATGGACAAATAAATATGTTTTTTTCTATGAACTTTTTTTAAAGTACAAGTAAAAATAATTTTCTAATAATTGTAGATGAAATTTTAACTAGAACAAATATGCTTAAATCCTGTCAAAACTACTGCCCTGAAGGAAATTCAATACTTTCGTTCAAAATTTGCAAGGATATAAATCTCGTAAATGGTACATAAATGGTATACACCCATCTTGTTTGACCAAAATATTAAGGTATCGCTGAGAATATTTCTCGTGAACAAATCAGGTATGTAGTTTTATGATTTAAGTAATTACTTATTTTTTATCTGATACTATAGATTATAGCTTTAAAGAACAAAAGCATTCATTGGATAAAGACTAAAAAACTTACTAGACCAAGCGGAGTGCTAGTAAACTATTTACCAGCCAAAAAAGAATATTTAGATAATGGCATCTAAGTGTAGATGTTTATGCAGTAAGATATGCCGTGATTGCCTAAAGAAGAAGATATTCAAGTTAGATTCTACAGTTTGTACCTTATACCCCAGCTTGAAATAGAGCTGCCGTGCTTGATAATTATTTTCCAAAACATGGAGGTATAGATCATCGAATCCCCATTCCTGCGAAACCTGTTCACAGCTAGCGAGTAATTGTGATGCCACCCCATACCTTCGGTATTCTGGGTGAACTGCTAAGTTAGACAGATAAAGGAAACTCTTACCAACCTGCGTCCAAGGATCACTGAAACGCACACCCATTTCGACAGTTCCTACTAATTGATGCGTTGCATTGCTATGAGTATTCACCGCCACCAAACAAATGTGATGAGGTAATGACGATAGCAGGCGATGTTTGAGGTCTTCATAAATACCTAAACGGAGTAGAGGAAAAGCCCATCCCCATAAACCATTTTGGGAATGAAAACTTTCTGTAATAATTTGGGCAACACCCCTCAAATCAGCAGATGTAGCAGCGCGAATTTGGAAGTGATGGGAACTGTGTTCAGCAGATGCTGTGACTTTTTTTTGGTGGGATGGGTCAGAAAACCAGTATGTCAAGGCTAGTTTAGTATTGATGTTTTTCAACGACAATCTTCTCAATTATCCTAAAACACTGTCAGTAAGTCGGCGGACATAATTCTAGTTTTTTAGTGTACTCTGTACGGGGAAGGATTCAACGTCAGGTGTTCTTGCAGAGTAGTTTAACGCTAACAAGGGGTGTATACAGCCCTTTGGTACATCTACTACGGGAACAAAATCAAGCTTTGACCTTACTCAGCACTCTTCATTGCTTGAAATAGAAAAAATTAAGCTAGATAAAAATTAACCCAGTAAGAGTATAGTAGCCTAACACATTAGTATGCTTGCCAACATCATCATAAGCAGTACAAAAAGGCAAAAGTAAAAAGTCATTGCCACAAAACTCATCTCATCACTTCCCTTATGGGTGAGCGAGAAGCTGCTGTTAGTTCTAGGCAAATCTTTCTGAAAGCTATACAGGCACGATATATTTAGTCTAACAGTATACTTGATTTAAAAAATGACTTTAGTAAAATTACTAGTTATTCTAGGACTGGCATAAATAAAATTTACTTAAAAGTGTTAGTGCGACTGCAACAACGGGAAAACTTAAAAAGTAGCTTCATGCGGTTTTTGAACTAGGCTTGATTGCTGCTTATAGTATTCTGATGTTTATTACTGGAGGTGAGGCGATATTTGAACAGTCAGTATCACATCTGTAACACAATCACTGATAATGAGACTAACTGCACTGCCCTAGCGGCAATGGCAATCCTGATAAGCCATTGAAGTTAATTACTGTGAATAGTTCCACATAGTTTTATTGGTTGCAATGACATCTGTTATCAACTGATTCAGAAACATTCTTACCTGATCAGATTATCCTTTATCCGACTGCCGTTACAGCAGGAAAGCGGTGCATGAAATCCCAAGTAAACAGTAAGCCTAAAATTTTGGTTGTTGATGATGAACCAGACAACCTCGACTTGCTTTACCGCACCTTCTATCGCGACTACAAGGTGCTGAGGGCAACATCTGGCCCTGCGGCACTGGATCTGCTGGCGCAAGAGGGAGAGGTTGCAGTCATTATCTCTGATCAGCGTATGCCGATCATGAGTGGTACAGAATTTTTAAGCCTCACGGCAACTCAATATCCAGATATTATTCGGATTATTTTAACTGGCTACACTGATGTCGAAGACTTAGTAGAAGCAATTAATGCTGGTAAAGTATTTAAATATGTTACTAAACCCTGGGAATCGGAAGAACTCAAGGCAGTAGTTCGTCAAGCTCTTGATACTCACAATGTCCTGAAAGCTCGCACCCGTGAATTAACTCGCACGTTGCGCCAAGAATCGCTACTGAATACTGTTACTAATACAATTCGTAGTGCCTTAGATTATCGACAAATTTTGCAAGCCATTGTGGATACAGTTGGTCATATGCTGGAGGTGGATGTTTGTCTATTACGTCCCTTTCAAGATGAACAATTAGTAGATGAAGGATTTATTTATCAAAAAACGGCTTCAGAACACGCTCATGCACAGCTGAGTAATGAGAAAACATCAGCACCAATCAATCATCCCTCCCTCCCTCCGCTTCTAGCCCAGACAGTTTGGGAAACTCGCGAGGTGCAGGTAATTCATGATGTAGTAGGTGATGAGCGTATTTATGGAGATACTTCTGAACTGCAACACAGAGCTAAGGCTTTTGAGGCTGCTAATATCTCCTCTAGCTTAGTTGTACCCTTGCTTTGGCAACAGCAATTAATGGCGGTGCTAGCACTGCACCAGTGTCACCAAGCGCGTATTTGGGGGTCTGAAGAGGTGCAGTTAGTCTTGATGGTGGCGGATCAAGCAGCTCTTGCTTTATCGCAAGCATACGCATATGAGCAAGTACGCGCCCTGGCGAAACGAGAAGCTTTAATTAATACAATTACCACAGCAATTCGTTCTAGTTTGAATCCTCAAGATATCTTTGCGGCCATTACTCAACAACTGGGACAGGCTTTACAAGTAGATGGCTGTGTTTTGTCTTTGTGGGCAGAGGAAGATGAGTATGTGGAGTGTGTAGGATTGTATGATAGTTCTCAGCATTTAGAGGATTTTCCCTCAGTTATTAAACCGAGAGAAATAACAATACAAGAATCACCAGAATCCCAAACTAAAATTTGGGAAAATCCAATTCTGCAAGAAATAGTACGTACCCATGAGCCTGTAGTCATTGATGACTTGAATCATTTTCCTTCAGAAATTCAAGGTTTAGATTTACCGTGGAAACAGCAAGCCCGATCGCTGATGGTAGTTCCCTTAGTAGCTGATGCTAAATGTATTGGTAGTATTACCCTAAGAGTAGGTAGCAAAGCTAGACGGTGGTTATCATCGGATATTGAGTTAGCAAAAACTGTAGCAGCACAAGCCGCGATCGCAGTACAGCAATCACGCCTCTACGAAAAAACCCGCGAACAAGCTGAACGCCTATTGCAACTAGATAAACAAAAAACCGAGTTTTTTCAAAATATTTCCCATGAATTTCGCACTCCCATCACCTTGATTCAAGGGCCATTAGAGTCAGCCGTGAGTTCAGGGGAGGGGTTATCCTATGACCAAAGCGCGATCGCTTTGCGGAACTCTCGCCGATTGCTCAGACTAGTCAACCAACTACTGGATTTACAACGCTTAGATGCTGGGAGGATGCAGCCGAGTTTCCGTCCTAGCGATTTAGTAGAGTTTGTCAGCCAAATTGTCGAGTCATTTCGTCCCTACTGTGAAAAAAAGTCACTACATCTGGTCACTGACTTGAGCCAATGTCCTACCGTGTATTTAGACATGGAAAAATTTGACAAGGTACTTTATAACCTGTTGTCAAATGCCATGAAGTTTACTCCTGAAGGTGGCACAATCAGCGTTAGACTTAGAACTGCACAGAATCAGTGCTTACTACAGGTACAAGATACAGGTATTGGTATTGTGCAGGAGCAGATTCCTTATCTGTTTGAGCGATTCCGTCAAGCTGAAGGTTCAGAAAATCGTTCTTATGAAGGTAGTGGACTCGGTTTAGCTTTAGTCAAAGAATTAGTAGAAATACATGGTGGCAAAGTCACAGTTGAATCAGTCTATGGTCAAGGTACTACCTTTAAACTTTGGCTTTTAGCCGGCAATGCTCACTTACCCCCACAGCAAGTATCTGATACCCCCGTAGAAGTTAATACCAGCCGCGCTAGTGTGGAGTTAGCAGACTTAGAACTGGTAGAATCGACTGCTGACAACATACAGAGCATTGACTTCACACTATCTAGAGATGCTCAAAATATTTTAGGGGAAAACACCCAAACAACTACAACATCTAGTGATAACTCGCAGCACTCTATCCTAGTGGTAGATGACAACCCAGATTTGCGAACCTATGTGTCTGATATCCTGCGGCGCAGTGGTTATCAAGTTCAGACAGCGCGTAACGGTTATGAAGGGTTTGGGAAAGCGCAAGCGATCGCTCCTAACTTAATTGTCACCGACTTGATGATGCCAATGGTGACGGGATTGGAGATGATTCGGATGATTCGCAGTGAAGAAAAGCTCAAAGGGATACCAATTATCTTACTCACAGCCAAAGTTGATGAAGAAACCCGCATCGAAGGAACAGAACATGGAGCAGATGCGTATTTAGCCAAGCCATTTAATGACCGGGAACTTCTAGCGGAGGTTCGCAATCTTTTAGCTTTGAAGGCAAACGAACGTAGGGTTTTGGAGCTAAACACTTATCTTACAGAGTCAGTCTTGAAACGCTTTTTACCGCCGTCTTTAGTGTCCAAAGCGGCTGCGGGTACTTTGAGTTTAGATTTACGACCAGAACCACGCTTAATTACAGTTTTGTTTAGCGACATTGTGGGGTTTACTCAGTTAGCTAATACCCTCAGATCCCGACGCGTGGCAGAATTGCTGAATGAATATCTAGAAGTAATGACTAAAGGGGTGTTTGATAACGGTGGCACGGTAGATAAATTTATGGGAGATGCTATTTTAGCTTTGTATGGTGCGCCAGAAGAGCTGACACCCAATGAACAGGTGCGTCGAGCCATTAATACAGCTAGAGCTATGCAAAAGTCATTGGTGCAGTTAAACCAGAAGTGGCACAACCAAGGTATATTTGATGCCGATAACCCAACTGGGGTGCAGTTTCGCTGTGGTATTCACCAAGGTACGGCAGTTGTGGGTATGTTTGGTAGTGCCGAACGAGCAGATTATACTGCGATCGGTCCGAGTGTGAATATTGCGGCTAGATTACAATCTGCTGCTGTTCCTGGTACTATTTTAGTCTCTGCGGCTGTCGCTGATTATTTACAAGACGAAGAAATTACTAAAGGTAGTCCTCTAAAACTCAAAGGAGTTGATGAAACCGTTTTAACTTTTGTTGTGACACCTTGAGGAAGGAATTTGGGATCAGGGTTAATGGAAACTGGGAAGAAGTAAGGTAGAAAGGAACTCATGCCCAATACCTAAATCAGGACTCAGCACTCCTCACTCAGCACCGGCTAAACGCCGCGCTACCGCTAACAGCACTCAGCACTCAGCACTCAACTTATGACGACATCGGTTGCAGATAAAACTCCCATTTCAGCAACACTCTGGCGGCGACATCACGATCCTCCAGGTTTGTGGATTGCTGTAGCTATAGGTTCAGTTTCTCTGCATTTGCTAGCTTTTTGGTTGATGCGATCGCCTAATGGTTTTAGACCTTGGTTTCCACAACAAAGCCAAACTGTTGTTCCTATTGAGTTAGTCGAAATTTCACCTCAAGAATCAACTACTAAACCAGCAACACCTCAAGCACCAAAAACTACACCAGAAACAGCACCACCCACATCTACTAATCAAGATGATCGAAGGCTAAATTTTGGTGGTAGTGTTCAGCAAGAAAACAGTAGCAATGCGTCTCAACCTAATACACAAGTCTTTGCTCAAGAAACATCTCCTCAACCAGAACCGACCTCTACACCAACTCCTACACCACCCCCAGAACCTACGCAGCCAAATCCTACAGTTCCCTTGGGTGAACGTCCTTGGGAACGTCGTCAAGATATCGAATTCGGTAATAGCGTTCCCTTACCATCAGATAATCCAAATGTTACACCAGAACAAATCACTGAGTCGGGAGATGTAGAAGAGAAAACGCCACGCACTCTAGACGAAGAAACTGCAAACACTTCTAGTCAAGATTCTCCAACCCCTCTCAATGAAAAAACTGCCAGCAATTCCAGTGATAATAGTTCTAATTCTAGTGAAGAAACTGCAAGTAATTCTAATAATGTAGACACTCCATCCACTCCCAATGGAGAGACTCCCAATAATTCCAGTGATGATAGTTCATCTACTCCTGAAACTAACAATAGTCCGGCGGCGGAAAATTCACCTACAGCTAATGCTGGCGGATTTATAGCCAATGTCATGCCTATAGCGGACACTGAAGTACGCCAACTCATAGAACAAGGTAAAATTAGAAACAGAGATATTCCTAATGTTTTTGCTGTATACCAAGGAAGCAGTACAAAGTCTCTAGACAATAGCTCCAGTTATCTTCCGAGCAGCTCTACACTTCAGCCTGCACAGTTGTTAGTTAGTTTAATAATTGATCAAAATGGCAAATTCCAACAAGCTGAAGTTTTAGAACTTCCTGTGAACCTACAAAGTGAAAAAAGTTCATACCAGCAAATCATCAACGACTTGTTCCAAAACGACAGCTGTACCCCAGCTAAAAATGGGGATGGTACACCACTAGATTTAAGCAACTGTTATATATGGATTGATATTAAGCCTCAAACAGCTAATTAAATACTTGAATTGCCAATAAAACTGTGCTATATTAACATAGTTAATATTTCGCGGGCGTAGTTTAGTGGTAAAACTATAGCCTTCCAAGCTATTAATGCGGGTTCGATTCCCGCCGCCCGCTCTTATCTTAAAACCCTTGTGAGTTAAGCCTTACAAGGGTTTTTTGTGTCTATAGAATACTTAATCCAATGGTACTCATGTACCACATCTGAACAAAAAATTGGGTCTGTTTAGGGTAAATTGGGTGTAAATTGGGTGTAGCGAACAGATGTACTATAATCAGCTAAAAACAGTTTAATATGTACACCAAAACACCTAAAGGGAAAGTACCCAAGGGAAATGTCTCTATTATTGATTCCAATGGACGGTTACAACTACGATTTCGCTATGGAGGGAAAAGATACTATTTATCTCTTGGTTTACCCGATACAAAAATAAGCCGTAAAGCAGCAGAAGCAAAAAAGAATCAGATTGAGTTGGATATTGCTTCAGGAAATTTTGATCCAACTCTGGACAAATACAAGCCTCAATCAGTGCTGAGTACCGTTGAACCTGACATTACACCCAAAGTTACACCCAAAATAACAAAACTTTGGGAAGGTTATATAAATTACAAATCATCAAGCCTCAAGGAAACAACTAAGGGATACTACAATAGCTTCACCAAACTATTCCAACGTTTAGGTGATATACCATTGCTAGATGCTCTTAAAGTAAAAGCAGAATTGGAGAGGATAACTACAGTAGGGCAAACCAAGCGGGCATTGATTCAACTTAATGCAGCTTGTAACTGGGCTGTAAAACATAAGTTGATTGACTCTAACCCTTATGTGGGAATGGCTAACGAGATGCCAAAGTACCGTTATCAATTAGAACCTAAACCCAATGCTTTTTCAGAAGAAGAAAGAGAAAAAATTATTAAAGCATTTAAAGAGCATCGGGGAAATTGGAACGGCAGAGGCTATACAGGCATCAGTTATAGTCATTATGCTTCACTTGTAGAATTTTTCTTCCTGACAGGTTGTCGTCCATCAGAGGCAATTGGGCTTCAATGGAAGCACATAGCAGAGGACTGTGGTTATATTCGCTTTGAAGAGTCAGTGACAACATCGGGAAATGGCATCCCTACAAGAGTACAGGGATCTAAAAACAACAAAAAACGGCAATTCCCTTGTTCAGAAAGATTACGAAATTTACTGATATCTATCAAACCTGAAAATCCTTATTTAGATGATTTGGTTTTTCCGGTTCTTCGGTTACTTTTATGGAGAATTAATAGTAAAATGCCAGTTTAATAAACT